>JBCDGT010000666.1:0-2919 GCA_038750915.1 Bacteroidota bacterium | reverse complement strand
CTGGAGCCGGAGCGGTCGCTCACGGCAGAAATTGGCTACGAAATTGGTGGGGGCACGAATCCGTTCCGGGCTAAGTTTACCGCATACCATACTTGGTTGCGAAAGGTTATTGTAAGAAGGGATGGTACCTTACCGAACCAACGCAATTTCTTCGTAAGCCGTGGAGACACCCTCCTGGTACAAACCAACGTCAACGCGGAAAGTGCCCGGGTATACGGCACGGATCTCGTACTCAGCTGGCACCCCACCAAGCATTGGCAATTGCACACAGAAGCACACGCCTTGTGGGGAAAAAGACGACAGCTTGCTCCAGACGGTGGCCTGCTTCATTTACCGCAAGATCATATCCCCCCACCCTACGGCGCTACCCGCCTTACGTACGCTAATGGCGCCTGGCAAATAAGTATCCGTTTACGGTACCAGCTGGCCAAAGCCTACGAGGACTATGCCGTCAGTGCCATCACTGGCTCGGCGGCCTCCGGATATACCCTCGATCGTACGGGCACCTCCGACAACCTGGAACTGACCCCATTTCTTGAGACGGAAAACCGCTTTAACGGCAGCTATGGTTGGTGGACCCTCGGCAGTTCCGCTGAATGGGAAGTTGATAACGCTTGGGTGATCCGGTTAAAGGTCGATAATGTTTTTGACCGCCACTACCGGACCTTCGCCAGCGGGGTTTCCGCGCCGGGCATCGACGTGGGGATTGGGGTTGGGAAGGAATTTTAGTCTATTGTTACTTTGGTCTATTCCTCCCCCTTAGGGGTCGGGGGCCTGTTGGAGCTCCAAAAGTCTAGCGCTTAGATCTCCCCCTTGAGCTTCTTATGTACAACTTCCATTTTCGAATTGACGCGTAGCTTGCGGTAAATATTCTTAATGTGGTCACGAACGGTTTCGATACTGATGTCAAGACGTTCACCGATCTCCCGGTAGCTGAGGTTATCGACTAAGCCCTGTACGATATCTAATTGCCGGGGGGTAAGCTGGGCGCTGGGGTCAGCGGTGCTTTTTTGGCGCTGTTGGTTATGGAAAGCGACGACCTGGCGGGCGATACTAGGACTCATGTAGGAACCACCACGATGAACAGTATATACTGCATCCCGAATGATGTTGGGATTCATCCGCTTCTTGCTAATATACCCAAAGGCACCTGCTTGAAGGGCACGGAAGATATTATCGGAGTCGTCCGAATTCGTCAGCATGATAATATCGAGTTCCGGAAACCGCTCCAGAATTCTGGGGATACCGGCGATGCCAGTCATGCCCGGCAACATGATGTCGAGTAAGAGGGTATTGACCGGGCTGTCGGTGGCTACCTCATCAAGGAATTTCTCTACTGAAGTCACGGCGATTTCTACGTTTACGTCGCGGCTAGCCTCAAAGCATTCTTCTACGCTAGCGAGCATGATGGGTTCGTCTTCGATAATTCCTAGATGGATCATGGGAGGTATTGGTCTGTTGGTCTGTTGTTGGACTTTAGCCATTTTTAAAGTAGAAACTCCGACCAGTTGCATCTTCGAGGTATCTGACCACTTCGATTATGATAACCCTTCCGCCGGAGTTTCTGTCCGCAATATCTTGTTTTCGCCGCCACTTTACCAAGCCTAGCTGGTCCAACGCTCTTGTTTTACTATGTGGAGCTATCATCTGCCCTGGTTCCCGTACTGTGTGCAATTGCTTGCGTGCCGTGGGGCTATTGTCTACTACATATCACAAGTATCATCGCTTCCTGAGCCGTGCTCGTTGGTCTTCTGTCAACTTGGGGGCCACGTTACTACGCTTGATTATCACCACCTTTTGCCCGCCTAATCAGCCCATTGTTATCGCCATGGATGAAACCATAGAGCGACGCTGGGGGCGACGCATTGCCAAACGAGGAATCTACCGTGACGCGGTCCGATCTTCTCAAAAGCATAAGGTCATGGTTAGTGGTCTCCGCTGGCTAGTAGCCGCCGTTGTGCTACCTCTACCTTGGCTCAACCGTAAGAAATGGGCGTTGCCTTTCCTCACGGTGCTATGCCCCTCTCAAGGCTACTTCGACTCTGCCTTAAGTCGAGGTAGGTATAAGAAGCTGACCGACTATGTGTTGTGCTCGATGACCTGCATAGCCCGTTGGCTTAGAAGCTTCAACAACAAGGTCTATTTAGTTGGTGACGGAGCCTACTTCGTCTTTGAACTCTTACAACGAGGACACCAACAAGAGTTACACTGGATCGTACGCGCTCGTATGGATGCTATGCTCTACCATTTTCCAAGCCCTAAAAAAGCAGGCACCCCGGGTGTACAGGCTAAAGTGGGTAAGCCCTTACTCAAAATGAGTAAACGTATCAACGATGGTCGTATTAAATGGCATGAGGTAGTTTTCGAAGAATGGTACGGACAACACGATAAAACGATGCTTTTCACAACCGGTAAATGTATTTGGTATAAGGGGCGTCACTACCGACTACCCGTGCAATGGGTACTACTCAAGGACCCGGAACAAAAACTCAAACCGACATTGCTAATGACGACATGTTTGGATGCCGCTCCCCAACAGGTGATTATTCACTTCGTTAGTCGTTGGCAAGTCGAAGTGACGTTTGCCGAAGTGCGCAGACATCTAGGTGTTGAATCCCAGCGTCAATGGACAGACAAGGCCATTGAAAGGACTACACCACTGTTGATGGGACTATTTTCTATATGCTGTATCCTGGCCACGCAGCTCTTTGAGCGCAAACAACTCCAAGTTAACTCTACAGGATGGTATCAAAAGCAGGAGGTGACCTTCTCTGATGTGCTACTCGCAATAAGAGAGCGAATATGGAAGGCTGGAGAATGTCTCATCTTCCAGCAAAAACACAACATGAATCATTACCGGCAGCAGATGGCCTACCTTTGGAAAAACTTCTGGGCTGCAGCAGCTTAAATGGCTAAAGT
>JBCDGT010000665.1:0-2923 GCA_038750915.1 Bacteroidota bacterium | reverse complement strand
CTTCGAGACTCCCGCCGATGCGGTGTTTATCTTCATCGGGGCTCGTCCCCGCACGGAATGGATCGAGCGTGGCCAGATCATGACTGACAACCGTGGATTTGTCTACACGGGCCAAGATCTCGTTAACCGCCCCGACCATCGGAAGATCTGGACTTTGGAGCGAGTACCTTTCCTCCTTGAAACCTGCCAACCCGGCGTCTTCGCCGCCGGTGATGTCCGCTCAGGAGCCATGAACCGGGTCGCTAGTGCGGTTGGAGAAGGAGCGATGGCGATTAAGTTTGTCCATGCCTATTTAGCAGAGAATTAAAAAAGCAACGGGGTGCGTAAACCTATTGGTCTGCGCACCCCGTCACTTCTATTCAATCGTTTTACTTTACCCCTAGCTTAAATTGCTGGGAGGACCGGCAACCATTAGCTACATAATTTTTCCAATCTCCATTCGCATCGCTGGCTTGTGTGCTTAGGCACCACCCCTTACCGTCATCGCGGCCGTGGTGCGCATTGAGTTCACCACCTTTGTAAATTTTGAGTTGGTCGATGTAATAGCCATCCCCACCATTGGTTTTTACCACTACGTGTGTGATCGCCTCCTGGGTCTTGATGCTAAAGCCCGTATCCTTCAGGAAAACCGAACACTGGTCTCCGGGACCATCTACGTATTTGGAGGCCACCCGCTGGCTGCCCGCCCAGAATTGGACGGTAATCTGGTTGCCCGTGCCAGTGTGGTCTAGGTCGCTGTGACAAGCATCGATCTCCACCCGGTATTCGTATTCGGAAGTAGTGAACAAGGAACCCGCCCCTAATTTCCAACTTCCCCAAGTGGAAGCGTTCCTATCCGCTATGGCAACTTTTTGGGGTGCCGGAGCGGCCACTCCGTTGAGTTGCTTACATAAATTGATTAAGCCCGTCTGATTATAAAAATCAACTTGGATAATGTTGTGGCGGGCGTTTTTCCACTCATTTGCGATGTAGCTCAGCACTACCGGATTCGTTTGTGCGGCTACGTTCTCTAAGCCAAAAGGGAAAGAGCCGGTAAAATCATAAGCTCCTTTGTACAGTTCATTGCTTGGCGTGATCTGGCATTCCATGCTGATGAAGTCAGTAGTATTCCGCAAAGCGTTGAGCTTGTTGGCGTAGAAATTAATCTTGTCCCGACGGATTTCGCCTTTCTTCCAAATGGATTCCATCTTGCCCCGATCCCAGAGGTAAGTACTTTGAAAATTGCCACTGCGGGCTTTATTCCAGAAGACAATAATGGGACGCCGAGTAGCTAGTAATTGATTCAGGGTTGACTCGGGACTGAGGCTCGTGGGCGCCATGCGTGGCCCAATGGTCCGCTCCAGCATACCGGCCAGTTCATCTAGCTTACTTTGGCGAATGCCTTGGTAAGTGGCCACATCCTCCTTACCATTACGGGTCTTTTCCGACCAGTCATAGAATCGCTTAAAGTCTAAAATAAAAGGTTCATTTGGGTTTTCATTGGTGAACTTGACCGCATCATTAATAACCTCTTGGATCGGTACTCCGTATAGCCCGTGACAGGTTTTCAGTCGGTCGCTCTTGTCCACGCATACCCGGATGTCGATATAGCGAATCCCATCGTTAAGCTGTTGATAGATGGACTTTTCCTGGGCTTTGGCCCATTTATGGTAGCCTTCTCCGAGGAAGGAAAGGCCCCGCTTTTGATCGTCGGTATCGGGAGCAAAAACGTCATTTACCCCTCGATTCCAGGTATTATCCAACTTATGGGTACCAGCATCGTGGGTACCAGGCAAAACGAGCCGGTTGAGCTTGCGGTTGCCGAGTAAGCCTCGGTTAGCGTAGATCCAGGAAGTAACAGGAGCTGCTGCATCTACTATGGGCTCATCGGGGGCTAAGGCACCACCCTCAGCACTGGTCGGCTTACCGCTGTAGCCCTTCAACTCCCACTGGGCGCTCCACCAGTTAGGCTGAATGCTTCCGGCTTCCAGGCCAGCATTTTGGATGTGGAGGTAGGTATTCTTCCAACGGTTCTTAATCCGAAAGTACTTGCCGGCAGGTTCGAGCTTCCACTGGGCACTCCACCAGCCTTTTTCGGCGGGGCCGATCTCAACGGGGCCGCTGGCGGCGTTCTGTAGTAGGTAGGTCCCCTTCCCCCGATTTTTGAAGCGGACGTAGCCACCGCCCGCATCCTCAACAACCCAGTCCTTACTCCACCAATCAGCATTCACGGCCCCTGCTTCAGGAGTACCATTTTGATTATGAACTTGGTAGTGGGTTTTTCCATCTTTCATCCAGCGGTTCTCCAGCTGGACGTACTGCTGGGCGGCCAGGATACCAGCAAACAATACGAGTAAAAAAAGAATCAGGCTTTTCATTGGTGACTTTGTTATACGTTGATGAATCAGCTCGATAGCAACACCGAACTTTTGTTTCACCAAAATTGCGGACGACTTCAGCCAGAAGTCAGCCAATGATCACGAACGGGCAGATTCTTGGCACGAGCGGTAAGATCATGCTCACGAAGAAGCGGCCGCGGCCGTGGTCACTGAGCTTGCCGAATGTGTAGGTGTAATAGCCGCCAGTAGTAATAGCCATATCCTCACACCCAGCAGCACGAAGTGCGTACTAGCAGCGCAGCGTCCAGCTCCTAGTTCCCTAGCTTCCTCCCCCATTCGTCGCCTCATAGAGCGCATAAGCCGCTAGCGCCACTTTCAGTACTAGCGAGACGAACTCCAACCAAGGTTTTTTCTTAGCTAGATTACCCGTTCGCTCAGTGGGAGTTAGTGGATAGGTAACGATAACTACGAAGATGTCGCGTAGGCGATGCCGCTCCCCTGCTTCTTCCGTAGGCGGTGCGGACTTTTCCCCTACCTTGGGGGTATTCTTGATTTTTTGAGTAGGCACTGTTCGTAAGTTTTCAACAAAACTAGGCTCATTAAAT
>JBCDGT010000664.1:0-2924 GCA_038750915.1 Bacteroidota bacterium | reverse complement strand
GGTTACCGTCCGGAGAAACGGCCAGTTCGTCAGGTAAATCCAGGTAAGCACAAGAGAAAGTGCGGATGACTTCAATTTGAGGGTTACGCCAATCTGGAATTTTTATTAGGAACTTGGTGCCCTTGGTCTTGCCGCGCAGTACTTCGCCGGTTAGGTAGAGTTGCTGGTTAGCGTCCCATGCGTGGCCTTTGGTGCGGATGCCGTCACCATCCATCCGCCACTTGATCACACCGCGTTCATCCATAACTACAAAATCGGGGTTTTCCCCAGCTGGAGTATTTATGATACCCGAAAACAGCTTACCTCCCGACGCTACTTTGACCCCTTTGTCGTTGGAGATCAGGGTATTCTTCAGGTAAAATTCCTTTTGAATAGTGGCCTCAGCCAAGCTCCAAACGGCAACCCCCTCATTACTTCCAGACCAATTATTCGTGGTAAACCAAGTGCCATCGGGGCTGAAGAAAGGCCCTTGGCGGCCTTTACGCTCTGCTATTAAGGCGATAGTCTGTTCTGCTAAATTATATTTGTAGATATCACCAGCGTGCGGAAAGACAATGGTGCCACTAGGTCCGACCATTTCGGCAGCAGGGCCTTCCAAAACCGTGAAGGAACAAAAAACAAACAATCCCAATAATCCAAAAACAGGCAAGGGCCACAAGGTGTAGGTAATTTTCATAGGGCTTCTCATTTCACCGAAAAGTACCGGAATTTGGAGTAGCAGGCAAGCTATTTAAACCTTTCTTAGCACCTGCGGTCGCGCAAAATGCTGGGAGCTGGGAACTAGGAACTGGGAACTGGGAACTAGAAGCGAGATACTGGCTAATTAATATCCAACACTAGTTCCCAGTTCCTAGTTCCTGACCACTACCCCCCACCCAAACGAGCACGTTCTTCCTCCGCGCTTCGCCGTTCCGGGCGCGTCGTTTTCTTAGCTTGGCCAAAGGTTTGCTGGTAGGTGAACCGGATCACCGGTCGAATAGTGGACTCCGGGCGAAAATATACGTCTGATACTAGCTCGAAGGCCTCGCGAGTGAGAGAGCCGATGGTGGATTTGATGGTCTGTGTTCCCAGGACATCATCTACCGCCAGCTGGATACTCTCTCCATTAGCAAAGGTTTTTCTAGCCCCCAGATTGACGGCACCGAAACCAGCGTAGCGGGTGGAGCCAACGTAAAAGCCGGAATTGTACCAAGCCGAAACTTCCAAGCTCCAGTCTTTGGGTAGGGAAAAAGTGCTGCCACCATTCATGGTAGCGTTCCAGTAGGTTTTTTGACGAGGTTCCGGTGGGTGCACGACGCGGAAATGGCGGTTGGCAACATTTACATTACCATTAAGCGTCCAGCTATCCGTCAGGTCGAAGGTACCACTCACTTGCCCTTCGAGCGAGCGTTGAAAATCTACATTTTGGGGTGTCACCAACAAAAAACCGCCCTTTTCGTCTTCCACAATTTGGTAGCGAGCAATGGGATCTTGTTCCGTTTGCCACGCCAGCGAAAACTGGAGCGGAGAATGTTGATAACGTAGCGTCAAGCGGTTAGACAAAGTTGGCTGCAGCCGTGGATTCCCCGTAAAAAAAGAGACCAAGCCGGAGAAAGTAAGGTTGTTGGCCAAGTCCTCAAAAGCGGGCCGGTCAATTCGCCGGACGTAACCCAGGTGAAAAGAGCGCGTGTCCGAAATGCGGTAACTGGCCGATGCCGTCGGAAAAAGACGCCCACGGGAACGATCTGGAGTTTCGTCCGAGAAACGTTGCTCCCAATATTCGTAGCGTCCAGCCAGGTCGAGCTGCCAGCGTTCTGATGGCCGCCAGGCCAAAGAAGCGTAACCCGCCGCCAGTTGCTCCCGAGAAGTTAGGGTATTGAGCGACCGTGGTTCTACTTCCCAATCATCCGCAATCAAACGACTCAGGCGGCTCGCATTATTGGCCTCCGAGTGGGCGTATTTCAACCCGGCAGCCCACCCAATTTGACTTTCTTTACCACCAGAAACATCCGCCTGTAGGGCGATTACGCCTACATCAGTAGTTCCCGTTCCCCGGCTCTGCGGGCTAAAAGCAGGGTTATCTTCCGGCTCCGCACCAACAATTTCATTGCTTACCTCAGTCTGGTTTTCTCGCTCAAAGCCCAGGTAATCAGCCTTTAAGCTAAGGGTACCTCCATTGGGTAAACTTCGTTCTAAGAATAAGCTTGGTTGGTATAGGGTCGACCGATTAGGGTTGAGAATATCGATAGCAGCAGTAAAGGCAGAATCAGCTGGGTATAGGTAGCTATTGGTGATCTTAGTGCGGTATTTATTGCGCGTCAGCTGGCTCGAAAAAGCCCCCCCAAAGCGCCAATCATGTGGCAGTTTCATTTCCCAATCTAATTGGAGGTTATGTGACTGGAGGCGCCCACGATTACGGTTGTGATAATCCGTTTGTACCAATCCTTCCCCTAACAATGGTAAGCGTAGGACGCCCGGTCCGTTCAATCTAAAGCCGGTTCGATCGTGACGAAAACCGTAGCTACCAGAGAGGTAGTGTCCCCCCTTCCCGTGCGCAAGACGTAAAATCCCCCCTGCCTTTTCTCGCAAGCCATAGCCGGCGTTTAGGAGAATAGAACCGGAGGTGCCGACAGCTTCCGGTTGTTTGGTTACAATGTTAATTACCCCCCCCGTCCCATCTGCATCGTATTTGGCACCAGGCGTATCAAGCAGTTCTAAGCTGGCAATTTGTCCAGCCTCCATTCCCTCTAGCAAGGCCAGTAAACCCGCCAGCGGTAGCCGCTTCCGCCGGCCATCGATCAGTACAATCACCCCCGTACGGCCGTTGAGGGCAATTCCACCGTTACGCCGGTCGATAAATACCCCCGGAGAACGTTCCAGTACGCTGAGCAGATTGGTTCCTTGGTTGAGGGGGCTGGCCGCCAGATCTACGATAACACCTTCGG
>JBCDGT010000663.1:0-2924 GCA_038750915.1 Bacteroidota bacterium | reverse complement strand
TGCTCGGCGAATTCAACGCTGAAGCCATGAAAAGGACTTTTGTGTAGGCCAATGATGAAGCCTTCTACGACCTGCTTGGCCAGGAGTTCAAAGTTGCCGAGGTTGCGGACTTGTTCGTTGTCGATGAATTTCATTCGGTAGGGGCGGATTAAACAGGGCGGGGGAGTGCCCGAGAGAGACTAAGTAGGGTGTGCTCACCCAACCATCGAAGATAGCGGGATGTTTGTCGAGTATAACGAAAGCGAAAGTACGCAACGTATTAAATTCGAGGCTATGTTAGGAAAAGTAAAACAGTGGTTAGGTATTGAAGGCGTTAAACTAGAACTCGTTTTGCCGCCTGATTTTAATCCTCAGCAAGGCACCTTGCAGGGCAAGGTGCGCTTCCGTAGTAAAAATACCCAGACCGTTACGGCCATCAAATTGGTCGTAATCGAAAAGTACTCTCGCGGCCGCGAAGAGGAAACCTTGGTTGATGAATACGAGTTAGGAACGCAGGTGATCCGTCAAACCATCGAAGTGCCCGGAGAAGGAGAACCAGTTGAGGTACCCTTTCTGGTAGAATTTACCCCGATGCCCTCCCCCGTAGAAGAGTTTGGTAACAAGAATATCCTCTTCAAAGGCCTGGCGTGGGTTGCGAAGAAAACCCGTAATGCCGTTTCTGAGTACCGCATAGAAGCCGAGGCACAAGTGAATGGAGTAGGGCTCAACCCTTTTGATAAAAAGATATTAGGGTAAGGGGAACGCCAACCCTGATTTTGGCTTCGCCAGATTACTTCACTCAGATTTGGGCGCGGCCGCAGGTGCAATGAACGGTCAATGCTCATTCCATGAGCGAGCAAGCCATCGGCGGAGCACTTGCTGTGCAAGTCCCAGGTGTAAGGTCGCTGTGCGGCCTTACGTATGCTGGCGATAATGGTCGCGGCACGGCTCAGCGTTTAGTTCGTACATTTAGTTCTGTTAGAACACTGTACGCTTTCCGCTAATGCTTTTCAGAAAGCTTCTAGACCGCGACTACCAAACGCTTTTTTGGCAGCACTTTCTCTTGTTCATTTCCTTGCTCGGGATTTTGCCTGGCGTAAGGGATTACTCGTTGTACTTTATCGATCTGGATTATCCGGAGCAGTTCAACTTTCTCTTTGGTATTGCCATGTTATTAGGGCTGTTGGTTTTGCCACTAGCTGTTTACGTAGCTTACCGGAGGCGAGATTTTTGGCAAATGCTAGCCTTTCTGCCCCTGGTACTGGTCTTCCTGCAGCTAATTTCTGGAGACTTGGCGGTTGGCGCGCCCCTGGCCTGGAGCATGCGATATGCTTTTGTGCATTTTTTGATTCGGGGAAGCTTGCGGTCCTGGCCTTTCCTTGCCTTTTTAGCCTTAGTTGGTTTGAGCCAATCTTTCTTGCAATTTGCCTTGCTGGGAGGGATTGCTTTATTACTACGTTCTTTAGTCTACTTGGTCAAGCAAAACTTGCCGACTTTGGGCAGAATGGGGTGGAAGAAAATGGTTTTCGGTACGCTGCGCTCTTTACTGCTTTGGTCACCGATGCTGCTGGTGATAATTCCCAGCCTAAAACTATCGGAGTACCTGGAAAATAAAGCCGTAGAAGTGATTTACGCCAATAGCTTCTTGGATCGTCACACCACTCCCATGAACTTCGAGGCCGACCTGGACCAATCGCTAGATTCCTTGATCATACGGATGAAAATTCAAGCGCATTATCAGGTGGATTCAGTACGTGAGGTGTCGGGCGACGTACGCGAGAATATGCCACCAACTACCGGTAAGTTGATCCGTAACAGCATTGTTCCCCCGAAGAAAACGGTGGTAGATTTTGATTGTGCCTGGTGGCGATTGGATTGTCATGCTGCTGAAGGTGCGGGGCAAGCCGCGGCTAATGCCACTAGTGAAGCCTTCAAAGAAACGGGGAAAAAGTTGGCGAGTAATACAGAAAAGCAACTGAGTGGTTTCTTGAGAGTAGGGGACGACAGCCTAAACCTACAGTTGGACCTTTTGGACGGAGAGATTGACCGCCAGCTGGACCAAACTCGTAGTGCCATTCAAAAAGTAACCCTGAATTCCTACCGGGTACTTTTACTGATCTTACTAATCTTGGACCTCGGCTTCTTCTTTGTGGTGATCAAGAGCTTTACCTATGTGTTAGCGAGAGTATTGTTTTCCCAAAAGGAAGGAACCTTTATTTCTTTGCGGGAACAGGACGAAAAAATGCCTCGTGGGCAGATTACAGCCACGGGGAATACCTACCACCTTAAGGCTGGGGCAGGACCTGATTTTTTCGTAAATCGCCGGTACGAGCCAGCCGGGAGAGCCCCCAAAATGTGTTTCCCGCAGTGGTATACGGGGATTGTGCCGCGGCTGCTAAGCGGGAGCTGGTCCATGAACCGAGTGGTGATGGAAGCCGATCGTTCGGCCGTAAACTTTAATGCTGCGGTGGGCATTGAATTTGTCGAGTGGGAGCTGGCTGCCGGAGAATCGGTCGTCTTTAGCTACCGCGACTTTGTAGCGATGAGTGAGGGGGTAAAGCTAGCTAGAATCTTCAGCTTGCGCCTCGAGTCAATGCTTTTAGGGAAGATGTTTTTTACTACTGCTACGGGCCCTGGAAAGCTGGTGTTGCGTTCCAAGGGCAACGTCATTTCAGGGGAAGAAGAAGCCGCTGCGGCTAGTATCCCGGAGCATCGCTTATTAGCGTGGCAGCAAAACGCTCGGTTTCACGTTGAGTCTGAGCTTAACGTGCTCGATATCTTCTTCAGCGGTGTCTATTTACGCCGGATGGATCAAGACTTAGTGGTGATCAATAGTGACCAAACGGGGAAAGCAAAAAGCGGTATCGGGAAGTTTTTTTGGCACTTTTTACTGCCTAATTAGCCCGTCAAATGATCTACGCGTGTTAAGGAATTGTCATCTTCTT
>JBCDGT010000662.1:0-2938 GCA_038750915.1 Bacteroidota bacterium | reverse complement strand
GTTCGGGATCCCCTACGGTAATGATCGTTTCGGCCACCTGCCCTGGTAAAAGGTGGAGGTGGTAGAGGCTGCCATCCGGTCGGAGAATTAATTCGGAAGCGGGGATCATGGCGCTTATTTTGTGGCCTGAAGCTCTTTCACCGCTAGCTTGAGTTGGCGCTCCTTAATGGCGCTGCGCCAATAATCGGCTGCCGCCTTGCCTTCATGTACTATGATGGCTTGCGGACTTTTATGTTCCACCCCGAGGCGCTCGGCAATGACCTCCTTGAGTTCCGGCGTATACTGTACGACAATGCCGTAAATGTCCAGATCATGCTTCGCATGGGCGGCTTCAATCTGGGCTGCACCACTGAAAGGGCAGCTCGCGCTGTGCTTAAAAATAACAATAGGCTTTTGGTGGCTAGCCTCCAGGGCTGCCTCGAAGTCAGCAGCAGTTTTCATGATGTGGAACATGGAGTGGGGATTTGGTCTTTTGGAAATTTGGTCTTTTGATCGATAGATTATCCTCCAGCGCAAGGGTTCGGAAATGGCGGGAGGAGGTGTCTATGGAGTTGGGGTGCTTCCTAGTAAGGTTGCTACTAGTGCTAGGGTTTTCTCGCAGCACCTTTTTTTGCGCGGCCGCGGGTGCAATGGCCGTTTTTATCAGCAAAATCGTAAAGAAACAAGCTCGCAATATGATTTATACCCGCTACATCCCTCAGCGGACCAAAAGACCAAAGAACCACAGAACCAATAATACCAGCCCACAATTCCTTATCTTCGCGCCCTCATAACCGCAAGGCTCCATGATTGAGAGGAAAATTAAATCAGCGCTCGTATCCGTTTACCATAAAGATGGCCTTGGTCCTATCTTAGATGCGCTCCAAAACCTTGGGGTTACCATCTATAGTACTGGAGGGACGGAAACCTTTATTCGTGAGCGTGGTATCGAGGTGGTCCCGGTAGAAGACCTTACGGGTTATCCTTCTATTCTCGATGGTCGCGTCAAAACCCTCCACCCCAAAGTACATGGTGGAATTCTTGCTCGTAGAGAAGACGATCATTTGGCACAACTGGCCAAGTATGATATCCCGGAGATCGACCTGATCATTGTCGACCTTTACCCCTTTGAGGAAACGGTGGCCAATGCGGAGGAAGAAGATCTGATTATTGAAAAGATCGACATTGGTGGTATTGCCCTTATTCGAGCAGCAGCAAAAAACTACCAGGATGTGGTTATCGTTCCCAGCCGGGAAGATTATCCAGCCCTCCAAGCTTTGCTAAGTGAAAAAGGTGGAGTAAGTGAACTGCACGAACGCCGTAACCTTGCTCGTCGAGCTTTTGCGGTCAGTAGCCACTACGATACGGCCATCTTTAACTACTTCAATGAAGATGGTGGGATGGATGCCCTCAAGGTAAGCGAACTACGGGCCAACCCGCTCCGCTATGGCGAAAACCCACACCAAGAGGCTACCTTCTACGGCCGCTTGGATGGTATGTTCACCAAACTGAACGGCAAGGACATCAGCTACAATAATTTGGTTTACATCGATGCAGCGGTGGGCATTATGGGGGAGTTCAAAGATGGAGACCCTGCTTTTGCGATCCTGAAGCATACCAACGCCTGTGGAATGGCCGTACGTCCCACCCAACTCGAGGCCTGGACTGCTGCCCTGGCCAGCGACAATGTTTCTGCCTTTGGCGGCATCCTGATTACGAATACTACCGTAGAATTAGGAACGGCCCAGGAGATAGATAAGCTATTTTATGAAGTACTCCTTGCTCCTGACTTTACGGACGCGGCGCTGGAGTTACTCAGTAAGAAGAAGAAACGCATTCTCCTCCAGTACCATCATCTAGATCAACAAACACGCAGTTTTAAGACTTTGCTGAATGGGGTCGTCGCTCAGGATACCGACCTTAGGATTGAAGGCGCAACGGACTTCACCACCGTTGCGGAAAGAGAACCTACCGAGCAAGAAGTGGTGGACTTGGTCTTCGCCAACAAATGCGCCAAGCACCTCAAGAGTAACACCATCGCCCTGGTGAAGGACGGGCAGATGATCTCGATGGGCTGTGGCCAAACCAGCCGGGTTGATGCCCTGAAACAAGCCATAACCAAGGCGAGCGCCTTTGGCTTTGAGGTAGCCGGCTCCGTGATGGCTTCGGATGCCTTCTTCCCCTTCAGCGACTGCGTGGAGATTGCTCACGAAGCTGGGGTAACGGCGGTTGTGCAGCCGGGTGGTTCGATTCGGGATAAGGACTCGATTGCCGCATGTAATGAAAGAAATATGGCTATGGTCACTACGGGGATTCGCCATTTTAAGCATTAATCCAAATTTTTAACGCCTGTTTAAGAACCTATCCGCCCCGGGTTTACGTCTTATGGGCGACTTTGTGAGATGAGTGCCACCTCCCAAAATTCCCAACTTGCCATCGACATTGGCAATACCGTCGTGAAAGCGGCAGTGTTCCGTAGCGGGGAAATGCTGGGGCCGGTGACCCACTTGGCGGACCAGGATTGGTCCGTCGTGGACCGGTTGGTAACCAACCATGAGGTAAAAAACATCATCTATTCCACGGTGGCAAACGTGCCACCCCCTCAGTGGATAGATAAATGGAAAAGCGAGGAGCATTTTCTTTTGGCCTTAGGGCCAGAAGTTCCGCTGCCCTTCACTTCGGATTATTCGACCATGGGCACCCTTGGACAAGATCGTATCGCAGCCGTTGCTGGTAGCCTTGCGCTTCCCACCAAGCTGGCACCTGCGGTCGCGCCCAAGTTGATCGTTGACGCCGGCACCTGCGCTACCCTCGACCTAATCGATGGGCGTGCTAATTACCAAGGTGGTAACATCAGTCCTGGAATTCGGATGCGACTTAAGGCTATGCATGCTTTTACCGCCCGTTTGCCGGCGCTCGATCCCGCCGACGTGACCGGTAGAGTAGGGCAGTCTACTGC
>JBCDGT010000661.1:0-2943 GCA_038750915.1 Bacteroidota bacterium | reverse complement strand
CTTGGATATTGCCATCAAGCACGCTGACCATCTCTATGAGGTATTCAGTCCACAACCTAAAGCCCTAGCCCGCTTCGGCTTCAACCAAACCCAGATCATGGGCCTCGTTGAATTATATCGGGAAACCAGTGATGGTCGCTATCTTAAACTGGCCGAGCAATTCATCAATGCGAGGGGGAAGTCTAAGGTAGTTGTGGACGAAACCACCCGCTACGGCCACATCGGTGACATGGTACAAGAACGCACGCCCTTACGGGAAGAAACGGAGGCAGTGGGGCATGCTGTCCTAGCGCTCTATTTCTACGCTGGTGCTGCGGATGTATACGCCGAAACGGGGGAGCAAGCCCTAATCGAAGCACTTGACCGGCTCTGGAGCAACGTAGTTGATAAGAAGATGTACGTGACCGGCGCAGTCGGGCAGACCCACCACGGGGTGTCTTCTCAGCGGGATATGGTGCACGAGGCCTTCATCAACGACTATATGATGCCGAATGCCACGGCTTATAACGAGACCTGTGCCAATATTTGTAACGCCATGTTCAGCTACCGGATGTTGGGCGTTAAAGGAGAAGCCAAGCACGCGGATATCATGGAATTAGTCTTGTTCAATAGTGCCCTTTCGGGCATTAGTATTGAGGGCAAAGATTACTTTTATGCTAATCCACTCAGGATGACCAACGCAGCAGATCGTGATTATTCCTCCACCGAATCACGGAATCGGGAACCTTACTTGGCGTGCTTCTGTTGTCCACCAAATCTGGTACGGACAATCGCTAAGGTGTCAGGTTGGGCCTACAGCCTCACGGAGGATGGTATCTCCGTGAATTTATACGGTGGCAACGAGCTAGACACCAAACTGGCAGATGGTTCGCAGCTGAAAATGATCCAGGAAACTCAGTATCCTTGGGAAGGGAATATCAGCTTAACCATCGAAGAGGCTAAAAGCGAGCCTTTTGATATTTTACTGCGCATTCCTGAATGGGGCGACGGAGCGCAGGTGCAAATAAATGGAGAAAGAGCCAGCATGGACTTGACGCCAGGAACTTTCGCAAAAATCAACAGAGGCTGGAAAAAGGGAGATATTATTACCCTTGACTTACCGCTAGAGATTGACCTCGTAGAAGGTAACGACCTTATCGAAGAAGTACGTAATCAAGTAGCGGTAAGGCGGGGGCCAGTGGTTTACTGCCTAGAAACCCCCGACCTTCCGGAAGGTACCAGCGTACTGGAGGCTTATCTACCCGCCGATGCCGGGCTAACGGCAACCCACGATCCGGACTTCCTTGGGGGGGTAACGCGAATTACTGGAGACTTCCTGCTGCGTAAGGACAAAAAAGAGAGGATGTATAATGTCGTAGGTAATCCTGAGTGGGAGCGCCGCAATACTTCTCTAGTGCCCTATTTTGCTTGGTCCAATCGAGGTGATGCAGAAATGACGGTCTGGTTGCCCGTAGTTTGGCAAGGAAAATAGTAACCTACTTATGGTGTCTGCTTCCCTCCTGAGTATTACCCTGAAGCGATTGGGATTGGGGGACGACAATATGGAGAACCACCTTTTAATCGAAACTAGAATTTTGCATGAAGTATTTACGGACACTACTTCCCTTATTACTACTGCTTGGCGGAATTTTGACCGCACAAGACGAGCAGCCTAATATCATTTTCCTTTTCTCGGATGATGCGGGCTACGCGGACTTTGGCTTCCAAGGGAGTACAAGCATGATTACCCCAAACTTGGATAGACTGGCTAAACGAGGGGTTCGCTTCAAGCAGGCCTACGTTTCACACCCAACTTGCGGCCCTTCCCGGGCCGGTATCCTGACGGGAAGGTACCAACACCGCTTCGGGTTCGAAGAGAATAACGTTCCCGGTTATATGAGCGAGGTGTCGGCGGCGGATGGACATGAAATGGGGCTGCCACTAGAAGAGAAAACTATGGGGGATTACCTCAAGTCGCTGGGTTACCGTACGGCTTATTTCGGAAAATGGCACCAGGGAGGAGCCGACCGTTTCCATCCACTCAAAAGGGGGTTTGACGAATTTTACGGCTTTCGTGGCGGAGCACGGGACTATTACCCTTACGAGAAGTCACCTAGGCCAGAGAATAGGTTAGAACGCAATTTCGGTAACTTTCAGGAACATGAGGGCTACCTCACGGATGTACTAGGCGAAGAAACGGTAAGCTTCATCGAACGCAACCAAAACCAGCCTTTTTTCGCTTTCCTTGCCTTCAACGCAGTGCACACACCGATGGACGCTAAGCCGGAGGATATGGCGCAATTTCCCAAACTGGAGGGCAAACGCCAAAAGGTAGCTGCCATGACGCTGGCCATGGACCGGGCCTGCGGGATGATCCTGGACAAGCTAGAAGAACTGGGCTTAATGGAAAACACCATTGTGGTCTTTACGAACGATAACGGTGGACCTTCTAACGCAAACGCTTCGAGCAACTACCCCTTAAGTGGCGTAAAATCGACCTATTTGGAAGGTGGTATTCGGGTCCCTTTCTTACTGAGTTGGCCAAAACATATTACGGCGGGAACCGAATACGATTATCCGATAAGTACGCTAGATCTTTTAGCTACTTTCTTCGTAGCGGGCGGAGGAACATTGGAAGATGTCACCAATACCGACGGAGTAGACCTGGCACCATTTTTGACGGGCGAAAAGTTCGGCCGTCCACACCAGCGCCTTTTCTGGAAAAGGGACGTTCGGGCCGTGGTGCGCGATGGAGACTGGAAACTTATCCGCTTCGGGGATCGCCCGGCAGAATTATACTACTTGCTCGATGATGAAAGGGAGATGAATAACCTAGCTGCTGCGCATCCTGAGCGGGTGAAGGATCTATTTAAAAAACTCTTCGATTGGGAGATGAGCTTGGAACGCCCGCGGTGGCTACTTAAACGGAAGTACGAACGTATGGATGTGGAGCGGAGGATAAAT
>JBCDGT010000660.1:0-2946 GCA_038750915.1 Bacteroidota bacterium | reverse complement strand
TACCAGACTACCAGACTACCAGACTACCAGACTACCAGACTACCAGACCACTAAAACACCTTAGTATACAGCTCCTGCCGCTCGGTCTCCACGGGCGTCCGATCTTCCAGTATTTCGAAAACGTTCTTCTTAATGGTATGGGCGATGCCTCCGGTGGGTAGGTCGTTGCAGTCGAGGCCGAAGGGATCTTCGATTTCCTCGCCCATTAGTTCGATGCCGAGGAGGGCGAAGAAGACGAGCATAGTGACGGGTACCGCCGTCCAACCAAAGCTTTCGGCGAGGCCACAGGGTAGCAGAATGCCGTAGGCGGTGATAAATATTTTCAGGTATACACTGTAGCTGAAGGGGATAGGGGTTTTCTTAATCCGCTCGCAAGCGCCAAGAATATCAAGTAGGGCCTGGTGCTGGGCCTTGATGTTGATGTAGTCCCCCTCGTTGATGGTGCCATCGCGATGGGCGGCGGCCATCCGCTGGAAGATGCGCAGCGCAATGAAGTTAGGGACGTGGTCTTTAGTGGAGTAGTAAGCTTCCTCTTCGGGGCTTAGATAGACCAACTTGTCCAGCTTAACGCCATCACGCAGATGCCAGGTAAGCCCCAAGCAGAAGTTTGCGATGTGTTTAGCCATAAAGCGGCGGATGCCCGTATCCGACTCCGGCCACATGCTATCAACGTAGATGGCCATATTGCGGCTGTGGTTAACAAGGGCACCCCACTGTTTGCGGGCTTCCCACCAGCGGTCGTAGGCCGTCGTCGTACGGAAGCCCAGAAACAGGGAAAGAATTACCCCGAGTAGTGAGAAAACAGTGGGGTCCATAATCAGAAAATTCTCCAGCCGGAGATAATCGATCAACCAGATGAAAATCGCAGCGTAAATGCCTATGCCTGCCACAGATCTTGCGATGCGAGTCATCGTCCAGGAGGTGAATAGGTGACGCATGTCACCAAACCAATTGTCGTTAGTCTTGTATAGAATCATCTTTAGGTAGTGTAACGCGTAAGTTTGCAGGTATCGATGGCATAATAGCCGGGGTAAAAATCTGGGCTTAGTGTTAAATCACGTTAAGGGCAACGCCTCACCGTTAAAAATGATTAAAGCTGCAGCCACGAAGTAACTTCCAGGGGGCTTTGATCGTCAAAAGCTGCATGAATGCAAAGCAATACGATACTCCCACCCCCAACCAGACTTGGCGTTTGCTCGTGCTGATCCTGCTTTTGATTACTCCGGCCCTGCTGCTTTCGCTGCTGCCGGGGTAGGTTTATGCCTACTTCCTATCTGTGTCCGCTCTGAGGATGGCAAGGTGTTCGATGTAGCAATAACTAAGAGGAGGAGATAGTAATAAGCGTATGATAGTAAGGTGATAAATTGAAGAGTATCAAGGTGGTCTACTATCAATGCTAGTGTACTTTTTAGTAAGGTCCTACCTACTGCACCCTCCGTACCGTAGCTTTACCATAGCCTGCTTCTCGTAGTTTAGCTTTTTCCTCTTCCGCCTGATGCTGGAAGTAGAATTTTCCGCAAAACACTCTAGTAACTTTACCGACAGTGGCGGTATAAACGTTCTGAAAGCCTTTCGTCCGCAGCTCCGTCGCAGCATTGCTGGCGTTGCTTTTGGAGCTAAAGGCGCCGACTTGGACACCGAAGAGGATGTCCGAAGGATCGAATTGCTGCTGTGGGGGAGCTGGTGTCGGTGCTAGGGGAGTGGAAGAAGCTTGGGTAGGTGCGGCGGCGGGTACCATGACGGCTTTGACCGTTGCCTTTTTGTAACCGGCCTTACGCAGCTTGGCTTCTAGCTGCTTGGCTGCTTCGCGGGTAGCGAAGTTACCGGTAAAGACTCGGGTAAGCTGTGGCCCTGTTTCGGAACCTACTTCGGGGTAGCCTTTGTCGAATAATTCTTTACTGAGGTTAAAGGCATTGGCTTGAGAGCCAAACGCACCAACTTGTACCGAATAGGCTTCTACCATTTCTTCGGTACCGGCATCGGCGGGTACGGGAGTGCCGACGGTCCCGCCGTAAGTGACGGGAACGGTGGGAGGTGGTGGAGATGCCTGACCACCGGTAGCGGTTTCGTTTGCCTGGGCGTTGGCCCAGGCAGCGCGGTTGCAAGTAGGGCCTTGGTCACCCATTTGGATTACTTTCAGGCGGACCGTGGCTACCCCGGCCCGTAGCAGGTCGATTCGGGCAGCGGCGGCGTAGCTTAAGTCCAGAATACGGTTGTCCGCCATGGGCCCGCAATCATTGACTCGAACGTTGACGGCTACTCCCGAAACGACGTTGGTCACTTCCAGCACCGTTCCGTAGGGATAAATCTTACTGGCTGCCGTAAAGCTGTTGCGGTCGTAGGTTTCGCCAGTACTTGTTTTACGGCCATGGAGGCGGTCGGGATAAAAGCTGGCCAGCCCTTCCACGATGCCCGCCGGAGGGCTAGGGGCCTGGCCGTTTGTTCCGGGGGATGCCGAAAGAGCTGCGGTTTCAGCGGGGTCCCAGGCGGGCGGCGGGGGTGGAATGGGCAACCCTTGTTTTTTCAATTGCTTGGCCCAGGCGCCACGGCTACAAGTTGGGCCAGATGCACTGGTACGCAATATTCGCAAACGTACTTTTATTTCTCCTTGCTTGACGAAATCTAGGGCACGGCCAGCAGCTAGACTTAGGTCGATTACGCGATTTTTGGCGTGGGGGCCGCAGTCATTAATCCGGACCTGGGTCTTTTTTCCGTTGCTTAGGTTGGTTACTTCTACAATCGTTCCCCAGGCCAGTTCCTTACTGGCGGCGGTAAACAGCGATTGACGGAAGACTTCTCCCGTACTTGTTTTTTTACCATCAAATTTGTTGGCGTATATCGTCGCTATTCCTTCCATCCGCTGGGCGGACAGGGGGGATAAGCAAACAAGAGTAAATAGGGTGACTAAAGCAGTTTTGAATAATTTGGTATCCATGTGTTTGTTTG
>JBCDGT010000659.1:0-2947 GCA_038750915.1 Bacteroidota bacterium | reverse complement strand
CATAGCCAAGACGCTCTCTACGTCATCACCGTACCGAAGATGCATATGAATGGGCGCGCCGTGGGGTGACCGAGAGAGCACATATTTGTACTTCATACAGTCGCCCGAGAAGACCTCAATTTGGGATGTATTTGAGAAGATTGAGGACTTCTCGGGCGACTGTATGAAGTACAAATATGTGCTCTCTCGGTCACCCCACGGCGCGCCCATTCATATGCATCTTCGGTACGGTGATGACGTAGAGAGCGTCTTGGCTATGAGTAATGATGCCGAAGACAATCAATTTAACCCCTGGTGGGCTACTTACTGTGACATCGACCGAACAACCGCTTGCGATTAACTTGAGTGTACAGCTCCCACTTGTCTGTTGTCAGGCAGTGGGAGCTGATTCATTTCATATCCTCTACCCCCGACTCACCGCCAGCACCGCCGTTTCTTCCCCGGGCAATTCCAGGGTATCCCCTTCCACGGACTCATCTACGACGAAGGAGTCCGCCAGGACTTCCGCCATGAGGTAGTCGCGGTGGGTAGCAGCAGCAGCTTCGACGGCGGGCGTGCCGGCCAGGCGCACCTTGATCCGGTCGGTTACTTCAAAGTCGAGGTCTTTACGCATGTTCTGGATACGGTTGACCAGCTCGCGGGCCAGGCCTTCCTTGGCCAGCTCCGGGGTTACGGTTACGTCGAGGGCGACCGTCAGGTCACCATCCGAGGCGACTTTCCAGCCGGGGATGTCTTCGGTGGTGATCAGTACGTCTTCGGGTACTAGGATGATGGTATCCCCATCCAGATCGAGGCTGGCTTCCCCGCTGGTTTCGATACCTTTGATCACGGCATCACCCTGCACACCGATCAGTTTCGCGACGTCCTTCATCCGCTTGCCCACCTTTTTGCCGAGGACCCGGAAATTGGGTTTGATGGTCTTCTTGAGGAAATCGTCGTCCGTTAAGAATTCTACCTCCTTCAGGTTCACTTCCCCTTTGATGATGTCGGCAACTGCTTCAACGCGGCGCTGGAAGTCTTCATCGAGGGCTGGCACCAAGATTTTTTGCAGCGGCTGGCGCACGCGAATCTGTTCCCCTTTACGCAAAGAGAGCGCTAGGGAGCTGAGACGCTGGGCGTAGCTCATCCGCGTTTCCAGGTCTTGATCGATCAACTTTTCATCAGCTTCTGGCAGGAGGCTCAAATGAACGGAAGCGGGCGCGGCCGCAGGTGCTGTGTTTTGGAATAACCAATCAGCAAAGAAAGGGGCAACGGGGCACATCAACTGGCTAACGCGGACCAAGCACTGGTGCAGCGTTTGGTAAGCTGCGCGTTTATCCGTCGTCATGTCTCCCCGCCAGAACCGCCGGCGACACTGGCGGACGTACCAGTTAGACAACTCGTCGTTCACGAAGCTTTCGATCGCCCGGGTGGCGGGCGTAGCATCGTAAGCAGCGTAATGGGTCGATACTTCTTTGGTCAGGGTATTGAGCCGGCTAATGATCCACCGATCGATCTCGGTGAGGTCCTTAGCGGCTACGGGTTTATCCGTTGCCACGTCGTACTTGTCGATATTGGCGTACAAGGCGAAGAAGCCGTAGGTATTGAACAAGGTACCAAAGAACCGGCGGCGCACGTCCGAAATGCCCGCTTCGTCGAACTTCAGGTTATCCCAGGGGTCGCTGTTGTTGAGCATGTACCAGCGGGTAGCGTCGGCACCGTGCGTTTCGATCGTCTTGAAGGGGTCTACGGCATTACCCAGACGCTTAGACATCTTCTTACCGTCCTTATCTAGTACGAGACCATTAGACACAACATTCTTGAAAGCTACGGAGTCGAAGACCATCGTAGCGATGGCGTGTAGGGTGTAAAACCAGCCGCGGGTTTGGTCTACCCCTTCGGCGATGAAGTCTGCGGGAAACTTCCGGGCGAATTCGTCCTTGTTCTCGAAGGGGTAATGCCACTGGGCGTAGGGCATGGAGCCGGAGTCGAACCATACGTCGATCAGGTCAAGTTCGCGGACCAACTTCTTACCGTTCTTCCACAAAACGACTTCGTCAATGTAGGGGCGGTGGAGGTCTTGGGGAAGCTTTTGCTCCAGGTCAAGCTCTTGATTGGCTCTTTCTATTTCTTTCGCGAGCTGATCTATTGAGTTAATAAATAGCTCTTCTACGCCATCTTCGCTACGCCAAATTGGCAAGGGTGTCCCCCAAAACCGCGACCGGCTTAGGTTCCAATCTTGGAGATTTTCGAGCCATTTACCAAAACGACCATCCCCAGTACTTGCGGGTTGCCAGTTAATCGTATTGTTTAATGTTACCATCCGGTCCTTTAAAGCACTGGCCTTAATGAACCAACTATCTAGCGGGTAGTAAAGGACGGGCTTATCCGTCCGCCAGCAGTGCGGGTAGCTATGGTTATACTTGGCCACGTTAAAGGCTTGGCCCGCCTTTTTGAGGTGGACGGCAATATCAACGTTGACGTCGACGTAGCCTTCTTCGTCCTTATAATCCTTCACGTAGCGGCCGGCGAAGGGACCAGCCTCATCAGTAAACTTTCCGGTTTTATCCACCAGGGTCAAGGAACCGATCCCGTTGGCCTTACCGACCATCATGTCATCAGCACCAAAACTAGGAGCAGTATGGACGATTCCAGTACCGGCATCCGTAGTAACAAAATTACCGGGGATAACGCGGAAAGCATCCCCATCTTCTGGAGTAGCACCAGGCAGGAGCTGCTCGTAAGTAACTCCCACAAGCTTATCGCCTTTGAAAGGGGCACTGATGGCTTCTACCGTCGGTTGGTTATGGCCACCAAACCACTTAGCGACTAAGGCTTCCGCCAGGATGACGTCGTTCCGTTCGCCGGTGTACTGGTTTTTAGTCCGCACCTTTACGTAATCGATCTTGGGGCCAACGGTTAGGGCCGTATTGCTGGGCAGGGTCCAGGGCGTAGTCGTCCAGGCAAT
>JBCDGT010000658.1:0-2959 GCA_038750915.1 Bacteroidota bacterium | reverse complement strand
GTTCGCTACCTTACCCGCCGAATCCCCATCCCTTTTCTCTCCGTTCCGCTGGGTGGATTCGGAGCCTTCACCTTGGTTTACAGTCTCGGGGAGCTGATGTCTTGGTACTACAGCCGCGTTGAGCAAGGTGAATCTCCACAAAAACAAGACATCCAACAAGCTTGGCAAGATGCACAGGCCGAAGCCACCCAGAAAGCCACAGCTTGGCTACAATCCCTGCGCAGCACAAAAACCAATTCCCCCACGCAATCCTAGCGTCAACATCCTCTCCCTCCACAAAGGAGCACACCATGCACCCCTCCACTGTTTCTGTGTATCATGCCTTTACACCCTCATGGCTGTGGGCCAGTCTGCGTACCTTCGCCATCCAAAATCAATGGCTTTTGCTGTTGTGGCTACTCACCACCATCGGCTTTGGAATCTGGTCAGCCTACTTGTTTCGTTTATGGAAGAAACGCAGCGAGAAGGGAAAGGACGCACTGGGATTCTTATTGGTACGTGCCTTCCAAGCCTTTCGCTGGCCTTTGCTCGGACTGTTCACCTGCTTCACGGGTATCACCGCGCTCGGTCTGTGGGCAGGTGCGCAACGCTCCATCGGTTTCTTTATGCTGCTCAGTACAGCGATGATCGGCCTGTTCTCTGTTCTGGCCTGGTTGCGCTGGCCCACGCCCTCGGCCGAAGGCAACTTGTTTGACCTGATGCCCCTTCCCACCGTTCAATGGCCCCACTACGAAAATGCACAGGATCGCCAAGCGCGCGCGTGGGTCGAACAACGCGTCCGCGAACTCAAATCTGAACCGCCACAGTTTTCAGGCGAACGCTTCGGAACCACCGTGTTTGAGGTCGCCGAAGAACTCGCCAAGATCTACCAAAAGCCCACGATTCTTTCGGTGCAAACCCAACGCCTGCTACTCGGACTCGAACGCACCGCCGCAGATATGAAAATGATCTGTAATCATCTCCCACTCGCCGGACATCTCACCTTGGCTGAGATGGAACGCCCGAAATACTAACAGCCAACTTTCTCGCCAAGCCACTAGACGACTAAGCAATCCGGTATTTCGTATAAATCCAATCCATCTTTTCCGCTAGTTTGTGATCCTTTTCCGTCACGGTGTTACCCGCGTCGTGGGTCGTCAGCTCAACCTCAACAGTATTGTAAACATTGGTCCACTTTGGGTGGTGCCCAGCATCCTCTGCCGCTTTTGCTACCTCGGTCATCCAGGCAAATGCAGCTTTGAAATCCTCAAATTTATAAGTTTGGGCGAGCTTGTTATTGGCTTCTGTCCAGGGCATAACTGTCGTTTTTCGCTAAATGATGAACACCTAACAAGCGGAATTTAAAAATGCTCAAATTAGGCCTTGTTTTTGTTTTGACTAACGAAGTAGCAGAGTGAAGCGATGATATCATGGCTAAGCCACAGGGAGCAATGCCTTGCAAAGGACAATTACGCTTTAATCTAGATAGCAAAGCGATGGCGTCCAGACTATGCGGAGGGAAGCATGCTTAAGCGCGTTAAGTGACAATACTTATCGCGCCCTGATTAACAAACTCCTCCCCAGTTGATCATCAGCCCGAATTCCAATCAAATAACTTCCCGGCGCCAAGCGGAATGGGAAAGACAACCGATCAATGTTTTTGGCGAAATGCGTCTGTATCAATGCCCCACTCATACTGTAAATCCTGACTGTAATGTCTTCATAAGTACGATCAAATTGGAGTTGTGCTTGGTCAGTATTGACCACCGGATTGGGGTAAATCTCGTAATTATCCCAACTCACTTCCCGGATATTAGAAACCGTAATTTGTACACAGGCAGAGGTGTCCGTACAACCATTACTGTTAATAATGACGGCATACTCACCACTTTCCAGGGCGGTAAAACTTTGCTCCGTAGCACCTTCAATGGGGTCTAGGGTAGGGCAGCCCACCCATTGATAAGTTGCGCCACTCAAAACTGCGGTTAGTTGATTCTGTGCTTGCACCACCTCGGTATTAATAAGGTCGGCACTTACAACCACACTATCTTTATCAATACAGCCAGCGCTGTTTACTAGTACGGAGTATGTACCCGGCTCACTTATCGTAATTGTTGGGGTCGTAGAGCCATCCTGCCAGAAATAGGTTGCGTCACTGGTGGAGGCGTCTAGGGTGATCGTAGCGTCATTACAGATACCGAGGTCTTCTCCCAGTGAAAAGTTGAATGGCTTGAGCTCATATTTACTTAGCGCAACATCCCAGAATCCTCCGCTGTAGTCGGCATTAACAACGTCATCACTAGGATCGAAATCCGTACTGGCATCAGAGAAATTAGCTAAGAAATAAAGGTCGCCATTGCGAATGACCATTTGACTCTGGTAGCCAGCACTGTAAAAGCCCATTTGCTGGGTAGCCAGGTCCAATACACAAAGCGGATTTCCGTCGGTGTCGTAGCTTGCCAGTACTAGTATTTCATTGGTGCCGGGTAACCCAGCTACTTCATTGAAACAATCCTCCGTACCCCAGTTGGCAACGTCCGAAGAATACTGTGATGCCGCCACGTAAGCATTTCCGTTAGCGGGGTCAATTACTAAGCTTCGCCCGTAGTCATTTCCTCCACCGCCGGCGTTGATTCCCCAAAGCAGTTCAAGGTCTGGACTATACTTTACCAAAAACATATCGCGGTTGCCACCGGAGGTCAAATTGAAAACTTCCTCTCCGGGGTCAACATCCATGGTGCCGCGGTAGTACCCAGTGCAATACACATTGCCGTCGGCATCGGCCTTTACGGACCTCGCGTACTCGTATTCTCCCGGAGAGCCGAGATTAACCGCCCCAACGTAACCACCGTCAGCGGTAAGCTTCAGTAAAAAACCATTTAAAGCAACGCTGGTAGTACCGGTAGACAGAATATCGGAACCAAAAGTCGGATCAAATTCGACCGTGCGACCAAAATGGCCGCAGACCAATAAGTTGTTG
>JBCDGT010000657.1:0-2961 GCA_038750915.1 Bacteroidota bacterium | reverse complement strand
TAGTCTGGTAGTCTGGTAGTAAACTAACGTTAGACAACCGAACGAGGAGATCACTGAATTAATGCGTCAGCAAAGGTACAAACAGCTAGCGGTTAGCATCCGTTGCAAAGGAGGTGGATTTCTTTACGGTTAAAGTAGTTATCGGTAGAGCTAGATTTATACGATTTGTCTTTGCCCTCGAGAAAAGAGCCTCTCTACCCTTTTCACTCGCACTCGGCGAGTGCTTCAACCGGTCCTTGCACCTGCGGACGCGCACGCTTATTCCGCCCAAATACCGGTCTGCAACGTCCAGTCGTAGGACTTATAACTCCGATTCATATTCTTGTTGTCTTCCGTTAGGACACCATATTCCACCAGAAAGTCATCGATACCGCCACGGTCTTTAAAATCGCCCCTGAACCAGGAGAATAGTGGTGTAGTAACAATGGATTTTTTACCATTTTTCTCTTTGATGCTACTGTGTTTAGCGAGATACTTACGAGCGCGTTCATCCACCTGTTCATCAAAGGTTTCCGGCCGATAGATAGCTATTGGCGGACAATCGGCGGCCCCGCAATTCAGGGCAAAATGTACACGAGAATCGCCGCCTTTGACCTTGAAAGTTCGCTCAAATTTATTGGGAAACAACTGCGGTACCAAGCCAAGGCCAAGGCGATTTTCCCCACCACGAATGATGGCGTGTTCCATTTGGTTCGGGCTCAGGGTATGCCCCGCTACGGTAAAATTTTCGGTACTAAAAAACTTGCCACGGTTCTCGTAGAGTTCCGGATTACGAACTAGAAGATACTGGACCATTGCATTGTAGGTATTGACCCAAAAGGCCAGTCTCTTATTTCGGGTGTCTAATGCAGCGGCGAGGTCTTGAGGTTCGTAAGCCGCCAATTGATCAATAAGTGGGGTGGCATCCTGCTCATTTTTCAAAGTATGTAGGATTTCTTCACTAAGTTCGTTAGGAGTAGGCCCCGTAAAGTCTTCTGGAGGCCAGCCCTCCGTAGGTTGGTAGCGGCCACAGGAAACCAGTAAAACTAGGACTAGAAGACTCAAAAGCCAGTGAAAGGAGCGCATGCAAAACTATTTGCCAATACAACAGCAAAACCCCTCCTTTGTGTTTGCAGATCAGCTGTTCCGTGTCGGAAGCAGACAGAAAACCCTAGGCGGTTTCCTGGCGCAGTAACTTCCAGTCGGCAACAAAGGTACCGAAGGGAACAATCGAGGCCAGCCATAGTAAGAGTGCTTTACCCCAAGACCAATTACGCTCCCATTTGAGTAGTAAAACGTAGTAGCAGTAGCCTACAAATAGTAGACCGTGCAGCATTCCGACGACCTTATTGGGTTGCGGCTGATCGTAGTAATACTTCAGTGGCATAGTGATGAAAAGGACAATTAAGAAGGAAAGTCCTTCGGCAAAGGCGAGCAGACGAAAACGCCCCAGGTCGGTAGCAAGCAGGTTACGAATCATGGAGCAAAGATCGGGCAGGGCTTTTTTGCTCCGGTCAGTGTTCCGTCAGTCTTCGGGATTACCCTAACCAGCTGGGTAGCCAGAGGCACAATTCTGGCACTAATGTGACGAGGGTAAGAATGCCCAGATTCACTGCTAGAAACGGCAGGCTGGCCCGACTAACCTGGCCTATTGGGGTCTTACCAATGCTGGAGGCTACGAAAAGACAAATGCCTAGTGGTGGCGTCGTCAAACCAATTACCAGATTTAAGACGGCAATCAGAGCAAAATGAAGCGGTGCTACCCCTACCCCAGTGGCTACTCCCAGCAGAATCGGGAATAAGATCAATAGGGCGGCCACGGTTTCCATAAAAGTGCCCACTACAATGAGCAGCAAATTAATCATTAGTAAAACCAGGTACTTATTAGACGTGAAAGCCATAATTTCCTGGGAAATCCACTGAGGAAATTGCTCGGTAATCAAGATCCAGCCAAATAAATTGGCAAACCCGATGATGAGCATAAGGGAGGCGGAGACCTTCATACTGTCCAACACGATTACTAAAATCCGCTTATAGGTGAGCTTGCGATAGACAAAAAGGCCAACCAGCAATGCATATAAGACCGCAATTATCGATGCTTCAGTAGGGGTAAAAATCCCGCCAATAATACCAAAGAGGATAATGACCGTCATCAGCAATGCCCAGAAGGTATCGAGAAAGCCTTTACCGATCTGCCGTAAAGAACTACGTTTGCGTTTGGGGTAAGCGCGTTTACGGGCAATTAAGTAAGCCGTTACCATCATTCCTACCCCCAGTAATAAGCCCGGGAAAACACCCGCTAGAAAAAGCTTACCGACGGAGAGTCCGCTCAGCGTAGCGGCGATGATCATTGGCACACTAGGAGGAATTATGGGCCCCACGGTACTCGAAACGGCCGTAATGGCACTCGCAAACGGGCCATCATAACCTTCTTTCTTCATGGCAGGAATCATGACAGCACCAATACTTGCCGTATCTGAAATGGCAGTTCCTGAAATACCGGCAAACAACATAGAGGTACCAACATTCGCTAGCGCCAAGCCTCCTCGGATATGGCCGAACAAGTGATTGCAGAAGGTGATTATTTTTCCCGTTAATCCTCCCTGATTCATCAGATTACCCGCCAGGATAAAGCCCGGCACACTCAGTAAGACAAAGACGTCAATTCCGGAATACATTTTCATCGGCACCACGATCAGCGGAGTGCCGGCTGCCAATAGGTAGGCGAGGCAAGACAAACCGAGCGCGAAAGCAATGGGGAAACGCAGCAACAGGCAAACGACGAAAACTAGTGCGAGTAAGGCGATCATGATTTCGTTTTTTGCGTCTTCCCCAGCCAGGCTAATAGGGGTAGTACATCGAGTGAAGCAAAAAGCAACCACATACTGAAAAAGGCAAATGACATTTTCAGATTCATTCCGGGAGAGTCTTCCGCCAATCCCAGCACCACTAATTGCCAAGCATAAATCGCCAGAATGCCAC
>JBCDGT010000656.1:0-2962 GCA_038750915.1 Bacteroidota bacterium | reverse complement strand
TTCAGCTCACGCCGATCTTGAGTAATCATGTAGGTATCAGTTTAATCTTCAGCAAATTAAAACAATTTACCAAAATCAAACAAATTTTACCTCGAAAAAATTTAAATTTTATGTTGGAATGTTCTTTTTAAGGGAGGTTTGGTGGTAAAAGTGGGGAGAATGGTAGTTGGTTGTTGGTAATTGGTACTTAGTCACCCAAAGTAAGCAAATCGCCCTAGTTCCTAGCCCCCTTGCTCCTGAAAGTAAACACGGCACCTGCGGCCGCGCCTATAGATTCCCCAATAGCAAATTCGCACTGTAGCTGGCTACGTACTGGAGGCTCGCCTCCGTTCCGTGTTCCCGGGTGTACAACAAATTGTGTTTGATGCCCTGGATGACTTTGGTGGGCTTGCTGGCGATGGTAGCGGCGATCTCCCCCACTCCGTTAAGCAAGGCGTCACGATCAGGGAAAGTGCGGTTGACGAGGCCAATAGCCTGGGCCTCAGGACCAAAGACTTTACGCCCCGTGAAAGCCAGCTCGGCCACTAATCCGGGGTGAAGGATATGGGGCAATCGCTGGAGGGTACCGATGTCGGCGACGATGCCGAGGTCGACTTCCTTAACCGTAAAGTAGGCCTCCTCCGTACAGTAACGGATATCGCAGGCGGAAACGATGTCTACCCCACCCCCGATGCAGCCGCCGTGAATGGCCGCCAGCACGGGTTTGCAGCAACGCTCGATGGCCGTGATGCAATCCTGGATCTTGGTGATGAAAGCCACCAGCTGAGCCCTAGTCTCTTCTGGGGTGGGTGCCATCCGTTGCTGCAGGCTACCTAGCACTGCGAGGTCCATCCCCGCGCAGAAGTGCTTTCCTTCCCCCGCTAGGATGACGACGTGGATATCTGGATTAGCGTCCGCCTCCGTAAAAGCAGTGCGCAGTCCTTCCCAGCCCGCTTCGTCAAGAGCGTTGGCTTTATCTGGCTGGTCGAAGGTTATCGTGGCGACGTGCTCGTCTATGCTTACGTTCATTTTCTGATTTCGTTTATACAGCGGAGGAACATTTTTGCGTCTTCGTCAGCAAAAATGTTCCTCCGATGAAAAACGCTGTGTTTTACTGCTTGCTTCGCTATTAGATCATCAACCTACTCACCTAAACATATCCACCATCCGCATCCGATCGCCGTGAAGGTGGTCCATCCCGTCAACGTAGAGCGTCGTACCGCTGGTGTAGGCGGAGAGCGGACTGGCGAGAAAAAGGACAGCATTGGCTACGTCGTCGATGCTGCCATGACGGCGCATGAGGTTGTCTTGCTCCATTTGATCCAGCAGGGCCTTAACGGGTTCGGCGTAGGTATCCAGTCCGGAAGAAATGATGGTGCCGGGCGCTACGCAGTTGAGGCGGATGTTGTAGGTCGCCCACTCTTGCGCTAAGCTTTTGGTCAGGTTTTCCACTGCAGCACGCGCTGCGCCGGTGTGGGCCATGCCCGGAAAACCGCGGAGGTGGTTGACGATGATATTGACCACGTTTCCTTCCTTTTGCGGAATAAAAAAGCGGTTGGCCATCACCCGGGTCGTATAAAAGGTACCGTTGATGTTGGTATTAATCACAGCATTCCACCCCTTATCGTTGATGTAGCGGGCCAGGCTAGGGAACTGCCCCCCAGCGTTGTTGACGAGTAGGTCGAGGCGGCCGAATTTTTCTTCGATCAAGTCCGCTAAGGCCTCTAGTTCTTCACTTTTCCGAATATCACAAGGGCGCTGCACGCAGGTGCCAAGCTCGGATAGTTGGGCCGCGGCTGCCGCCAGCGGCTCGGCCTTGCGACTGCAAATGATCACCTTGGCGCCCAGCTTCAGGAGGCGCTCGGCAATGCCGTAGCCGATGCCGGAACGACCGCCAGTAACGAGAGCGACTTTGTCTTGGAAGAGATTTTTTGCGTACATGAATATTCTCGGTTATCAGTATGAACGATCCGAGCAAAGTTCTTTGCTCAAAAATTTGATTTTCAACAGCCCTTAAAGCTCCTTTCAAGCACCGATTTGTTCATTTTTGTCATTCGCAACAAAAACGAACCAAAAAATGCTCGTCCTGCTTAAACTCGCTTCGCTCAGACAGGCGCAGGACCTAAATTATGTAAAGACTACCATCATGAAAAGAAGACAAATCGCGAGGACGGTGAATAGGGACGTACTAACAAGAGCAGCCATAAATTTTGCATATCCTCCCAGGCCAGAGTCGTATTCTCGAGGAACACCGTTTTCTGTCCTTATGTAATCCACCCAAAAAGTAATGGATAGGTACCCGAAAAAGAGACTGCCAATAAGACCTACACCGAAAATCACCTTAAACATAGAGAGGTCTTTAGGAGTACTCAAGTAATCGCTTCGCTTGCGCCTCCATTGCTGCTTTCATCTCCGCGCCAAGGCGCTCAATCAGTTCTCTCACAGAGGGATTATCGTGAATAGTAGCAACACCATGACCGGCACTCCAGAGGTTTTTCCAGGCTTTGGCTTCGTGTTCGGCGCCGAAGTCGGCTTTGGCTTTTTGGTCCCACATCTCCTTGGTGATGCCGGCAGCTTCGAGGCTACCGACCATCCAGTTGGCGGGAATGCCGGAGACGGAGGCAGTGTAGATAATCTCACGGGTCCCCGAGTCGATGATCATTTGCTTGTACTTCTCGTCGGCGTAAGCTTCTTGGGTGGCGATGAAACGGGTGCCCATATATGCTAGGTCGGCGCCCATTTGCATGGCGGAGGCGACGTCAACACCCGTACTGAGGGCGCCCCCCAGAAGGATCAGGCCGTCGAACATCGACCGGATTTCGCGGACGAAGGGCATCGGGTTCAGCGTTCCGGCGTGGCCTCCGGCCCCGGCGCTCACGAGGATCAGGCCGTCGCAGCCGGCGTCAATCGCCTTCTGGGCGTGATAGGTATTGGTAACGTCGTGAAAGACCATACCGCCGTAGGAGTGGACGGCATCCACCAC
>JBCDGT010000655.1:0-2997 GCA_038750915.1 Bacteroidota bacterium | reverse complement strand
CCTGCCTTGATTTTGCTTTCGGAGAGCTAGGATTAGATCAAGTAGTTGCCGTTGCGGTGAAACAGAATGCGCCCTCTATTCGGGTGATGGAGAAGCTAGGGATGGAGTATGATTTGGAGTTTATCCATCCAGCTTTGGTAGAGTCCCCGAGACTTAGTCGGTGCGTGCTTTATACGATTAAGCCTTAAGAAGAAGGCGTTTTCAAGCGAAGTTCGGCGGAGACGTAGAGCTTTACCTAGCCGCGACCGTCAGCCGCACCTTTTGCAAGTCTTCGTCCCGGCTACTTGTTCCCACCATCACATCGAAATCACCGGGCTCTACGATCCACTCCATGTCGGGGCCGAGGTATTCTAATTGCTCGGTCCCGAGGGGGAAGGAAACGGTAGCAGAAGCCCCGGCTTCTAGGTAGACTTTTTCGAAGCCTTTCAATTCCTTAACCGGACGGGTGACGGCGCTAAACTGGTCGCGTAGATAAAGCTGAACCACGGTACTACCGGCCCTACTTCCTGTATTCGTTACCGTAACGGACACCTTTCCAGTATCCCCCACCTTGATGGTCGGTACTTCCAGTTGAGGAGCAGAGACCTCGAAAGTAGTGTAACTAAGGCCGTAACCGAAGGGCCAGGCGGCGGTCACGTCGTCGAAGAGATACCCCCGACGCGCGGTAGGTTTGTAGTTGTAGTAGGCCGGAATGTGGCCAGCGGAGCGGGGCATGCTGATGGGTAAACGGCCACCGGGATCGGCTTTGCCGAAGAGTACATCAGCTACACTGTTGCCCGTTTCTTGCCCGAGATAAAAGCATTGGAAAACGGCGCTGGCTTTTTCCGTAAGCTTACTGATGTTCAACGGGCGGCCGCCGAAAACTAGGCCCACGATGGGTTTGCCCGTTGCCGCCAGGGCGTCGATGAGCTCGTTTTGTAGACCGACTAGTTCCAAGCTGGGCCGATCGCCCAGGTGGCTCTCCGCCCAAGCCTCCCGACTGGTCAGCTCATTACCGCCAACGGCCAGCACGATTACGTCGACGTTACGAACCGCCCGTACGGCCGCTTGGATGCGCAGGCGGTCCTCGCTTTCAGGAACAGCCACTACGGGGTCTCGGTACCAACTCCCGGGCTCGGTCACCCGCGCTCCTTCGGCGTAGATAACGTGGCCAGTTTCTTCCCCAAACACGTTTTCTATACCCTCCCGGACAGTTATGAAGTGGTCCGGTTCATCGCTGTAGCCGCCGAGCGAAACCTTATCCGCGTTAGGGCCGATGACGGCTACCTGCTGTATTTTATCGGTAAAAGGTAGGATGCCATCGTTCTTCAGCATAATCATGCCCTCCGCTCCGGCTTTACGCACTAAAGCATCGTCTTCGGCGGTATTGCTTAAGACACCGGCGGGGTCGGTGTAAGGGTTTTCGAAGAGTCCCCGATTAAATTTTTGTTTGAGTATTCGCCCAACTGCGGTATCGAGCACTTTTACGTCCAGGCTACCGTCCTGTACGGCCTCTACCAGGAAAGGGAAGGCTTCGCGATCGGGTAACTCAATGTCTACCCCGGAGGAGATCGCCATTACTGCAGCAGCCTTCCAGTCTTCGGCTACTGCGTGGCGGTTATTGAGCTCTTTGACGGCAAAGTAGTCGGAGACGACCGCTCCTTCGTAGCCCCAGGTATCGCGCAGCAGCTCATTCAGCATCCAGCCGTTGGCGTGACTTGGGATGCCATTAACTTCATTATAGCTGGCCATGATGTTACGCACCTTTCCTTCCTTGACGATGTAACGGAAGGGCTGCAGGAATACTTCCCGTAGGGTCCGCTCGGAAATGTTTGCCGGAGCGATGTTGTTGCCGCCTTCTGGCTCCCCGTGACCGGCCATATGCTTTAGGGTAGCGAATACTTCGCCTTCGTCCCATTTGTCATCATCTCCCTGAAAACCGAGTACGGCCTGTAGGCCGATCTGCCCGGCTAGGTAAGGGTCTTCCCCCAGCGTTTCTTCCACGCGGCCCCACCGTGGATCGCGGGCAACGTCCACTACGGGCGTGAGCACAACGTGTCCACCCCGGCTAGCGGTTTGCCGGGCAGCCGTGGCGTAAAGCTGGCGGGTGAGGCCTCGATTAAAGGTAGCGGCCACACTAATGGGTTGCCCCCAGCTAGTCGCGTTGAGCGCAGCCAATCCGTGCAGGCTTTCCTCGTGGGCCAGTGCCGGAATACCCAGGCGGGTCTCTTCCACGAGCCACTTCTGAACCGAATTAATGTATTCGACCTCCTGGCGGCCGGAACGGCCAGTACTGGGTGGCCCGGCGAGTTCACTAGGCCGCGTCAGGTGCCCGATGCCGTGGGGCATCACCGTGGCAGCACTGTCGGTATTGAAGCTGTAGTCTTCGTTGTACATTCGCTTCTTGTCGGACCAAACGGCCGTCACTTGAGCAACTTTCTCCTCCAGGGTCATGCGGCTGATGAGGTCCGCAATCCGGTCTTTGATCGGCTGGTCCGCATCGCGGTATAGGGCTTCCGGACCGGGTTTTTCCGTGTAACGCGTACCGGAAGTAGTCTCGGAGGAAGTACCATCCTGGTCACCACAACCATCAAGGGCTGCTAAGAAGGGGAGAAGTAAGAGCAGTAGAAAGCGCATGCGACAAAGTTTAGCAAATCCAGTCTCTGTAAGAGACAAAACGAGGGCGATGGTAATGTCCATTCGCCATTAGGTTTGGGAAAAATACTGCTCGAATACCAAAACACCACACCTGCGGCCGCGCCAAACGAAATGCAATCGATGGTATGGAAGCCTGGCCCACCTAATTGTGTGACTTTTTTACTAAACTACCATTGCTCTCTTACCACAACACTACTATTACTATAAACCCGCTAGGGTCTCAAACAACTCTCCAGAATCGATTAGGGCGCCTTCTTCCATGATTAGGAATAGGTCCTGATCGCGTCCGATGGGCATATAGGCCCGTTCTGCGGAATAGAGTTTGGGCGAGACACCATCGGCTTTCAATTGGTTGAACAT
>JBCDGT010000654.1:0-2999 GCA_038750915.1 Bacteroidota bacterium | reverse complement strand
GGCGCGTCACCTGCTCCAGCGCGTCGATTTCATGAATTTCGGCATCGCCGCGGACAAGCCGCTCCATCGCCAGGCCCCGGGGTCCGTCTCAGAGTTGAGCGAAGCGAGCCCAGAGCAGGACGAGCATTTTTTGGTTCGTTTTTGTTGCGAATGACAAAAATGAACAAATTGATGCTTGAAATTGCTATGAAAGCTGTCGAAAAACTAAATTTCATGAGCAGAGAATTTTGATGCTTACGATCTGCTATAACTCGAAATACTTAAAACTCATACCACTCTTAATTTTCCTGAGCGTTTCGTAAATAAGTTTTATTACACTTTCTACGTCGTCTTTGTGCGCCATTTCAACGGTCGTGTGCATGTACCGCAGGGGAAGGCTAATCAATGCCGAGGCTACGCCCTCATTGGAGTAGGCAAAGGCGTCCGTATCGGTTCCGGTAACCCGGCTGCTTGCTTCGCGCTGGAAGGGTATTTCGTTGGCTTCGGCGGCCTCGATGATCATCCCCAGTAGTTTGTTGTGCACGGCGGGAGCATAGGTGACACTGGGACCATTACCAGCTTGAACGTCGCCAATCTTTTTCTTATTTAGCAATGGAGTGCTGGTGTCGTGGGTTACGTCCGTCACGATGGCCACCTGTGGCTTAAGTTTATGAGCAATCATATGGGCACCACGAAGGCCTACTTCTTCCTGTACGGAGTTGACAATGTACAGGGTGTAGTCTAGCTCAACTTTATTTTCCTTGATCATGCGGGCTACCTCGGCGATACAAAAACCGCCCATGCGGTTATCGAGTGCTCGCCCACAGTAGTAGCGGTCATTGATGACTTCCAGTTCATCCGGGTAGGTAATAACTGAGCCAACGTGGATACCCATCTCAAGTACTTCCGCCTTGTCTTTTGCGCCTACGTCAATGAAAATGTTCTCGATTTTCGGCGCTAGTTTAGCGTCGTCTCCCCGGCGGGTGTGAATGGCTGGCCAGCCGAAAACACCGCGGACGATTCCTTTATCGCCGTGAATCAAAACCCGCTTGGAAGGGGCGATCTGGTGGTCACTGCCACCATTGCGAATGACGTTGATGTAACCGTTTTCGCTGATGTGGTGAACGAACCAGCTAATTTCGTCGGCATGACCTTCGATCACGACACGGTAGTCTTTTCCAGGGTTAATCACGCCGTAGGCCGTTCCGTAGGTGTCGAGGCCCACTTCGTCGACGTAAGGACGTATGTATTCCAGCCAAAGTTTCTGGCCGGCCGCCTCAAATCCCGTAGGGGAGGCATTGTTGAGATATTGGTGTAAAAATTTCTCGGATGACTTGGTAATTATTCCCATTAGATGCTCTGATGTCTTAGTCGGTTAGGGGCTGGTGTTCATCCTAATATATCATGTTTAAACTCTTAGGCGAGGCGTAAAAGATCAAACTCAATCTAAATGTAAGTAAGAAAATAATGGCGCAGCCGCAGGTGCTGTGCGCGGTAAGGTAAAGCGAGGCTAATTTTTATGTTCAAATGCTTCACTCCAGGCGCGTGGGTCTTCCCGCCAGCTGGTCAGAGTGGCTGCTTCAGTCTCGGAAATAGCCCCTGATTCCGCGGCTTCCTGCAGTAAAGTCGTGTACCCACTAATCGTTTTTAGGGGCACCTCGGCCTGTTCAAAGGCTCGGCTAGCGGCGGGAAATTCGTAGCTAAAGATGGCCACAGCGCCGGCAATATGCCCGCCAACTGACCTCAGGGCATCAATGGCTTTTAAGGAAGAACCTCCTGTAGAAATTAAATCTTCGACGACCAAGTAGCGCTTACCCGCCTCTACCCGACCTTCAATTTGGTTCTGACGCCCATGTTCTTTGGCTTTTGAACGAATGTAAACAAAGGGTAGGCTCAAGCGATCGGCAAGCAGGGCACCGTGGGGAATACCCGCAGTTGCTACTCCGGCAATACCATCGATATTTTCGAAGCCCTGCGCTAACTCCACTAATCCGGCTATCACTTCGGCGCGAATCTCTGGGTAGGAGAGCAGTACCCGGTTGTCACAGTAAATGGGTGAGCGTAACCCGCTCGCCCAGGTAAATGGGGCTTGAGGTTGTAGTTTTACCGCTCCGGCCTCGAGGAGGCGCTGCGCAATTTTTCCTGCCGTGCTCATAAGGTCATTTTGTCTTCACGCAACTTTCAAACGGTGGGTAGCATTCTCTCAACTTACCTCTTGTTCTTTGAAGGAAGCCATTAAATTCGCCGCAAATGTACGTAATCTACATCAACGACCGTCCTCTAACCCTGCTTTCGAAAAATCCAACTAGCACCAGCGCTCCGGCGCCCCAACATCTTGTGGCTCGTTACAGCGGAAAGGCTCGCACTTTATTGAACTACGTAGATATGCTTGAGAAGGCTAGCCCTAAAGTAACTGCTGTGACCCTGGTCTTTCCAGCGGTCGAGCAATTATGGGCGGATTTTAAGCACCATTACCGGTGGGTGCCAGCAGCGGGAGGGGTGGTACATAACGTCCATTTGGACAAATATCTTTTCATCTTCCGAAGGGGGTCTTGGGACCTGCCAAAGGGCAAAATAGACGCAGGAGAAAGCCCGGCCGAGGCAGCGGTTCGAGAAGTGGAAGAGGAAACGGGACTGGCTGATCTACACTTAGGTCGGGCATTACCAACGACCTATCATACCTACCGAACGGGCAAGGGAAAGCGAGTGTTGAAGCCTACTTATTGGTTCGCAATGCAAACGGAAACCCTCACTTTAATTCCTCAAGAGGAAGAAGATATAGAATTGGCAGAATGGAAAACTATTAAAGAGGTATTAGAGCAAGTAGGGCACCCACTTTACGAAAGCTTAAGGAACCTACTTCTTACCCTACCTTCCTGATTACTAAACTAATGGGGAGGCTGAAAATTCTAATAAGGGGTGAACAACCACCCTAGAGGAGGGTTCTTAGGAGTAGAAAATGGGGGATTAAGTGGGCTTGATGTGTCCGTGCCATATTTTTTATCCCGAGTTCTTTGTTT
>JBCDGT010000653.1:0-2999 GCA_038750915.1 Bacteroidota bacterium | reverse complement strand
GGCTCGCGCGGTTTTTCTTCAATCGAGATCGCACGGCGGGTATCGTCAAATTCTACAACCCTGTAGCGTTCAGGATCGTGTACCGGATAAGCAAAAACCCGTGCTCCCTTGTCTAATTGGGCGCTGTCTTGTAAGAGTTCACTAAGCCCTGCACCGTGGAAAATATTATCCCCTAGGATAAGTGCTGCTTTATCCCCAGCAATAAATTCTTCCCCAATCACAAAAGCCTGCGCTAGACCATTAGGCACTTCCTGAATAGCATACTCAAAGCGACACCCCAGCTGGCTTCCATCCCCCAACAGGTTACGAAAAGCCACATTATCTTCCGGAGTAGTAATGATCAATACCTCCCTAATCCCCGCCAGCAGTAGAATCGATAGCGGGTAATAAATCATCGGCTTATCGTACACCGGCATTAATTGCTTGCATACGCCCTTGGTAATCGGGTAAAGTCTAGTACCAGAGCCACCGGCCAGGATAATTCCTTTCATCGAATACTGTTATCGGAGCTCAATTTTCCGCAAGGGATGTAGAGGGGTGAAATCTTGACCTCGCATTTCACGCATCGGATGAACTTTTGTGGCTGCGCCAGCAAAAGATACAGCCGATGAGGACATGAAGCTCTCCGCTCATCGGATACATCTTTTTGCCTGACGCAGTCAGTGGAAAGTTTATCCGATGTGTCGGAAAAGAGGCTGGGCGCGGCCGCAGGTGCAGAGAAAGGATGAGAAGAGCACATTGAAGTATTCAAAAATACACTCATTCAACATTACTTTTCCCGTACATTTTCTCGTAATACTCCTGGTATGCTCCAGAAGTGACGTTAGCTAGCCAATCCTCGTTCTCCAGGTACCAATCAATGGTTTTTGCTAGGCCCGTTTCAAACACCAGACTCGGTTCCCAACCTAATTCATTTTGCAGCTTACTGGCATCAATAGCGTAGCGCATATCGTGGCCAGCCCGATCCGTAATAAAGGTGATCAAGCCCTCGCTGGTACCAGCAGGGCGGCCAAGCTTAGTGTCCATTAAGGTACAGAGTAACCGGATCAGGTCGATGTTGCGGTATTCATTATGCCCACCAATGTTGTAGGTCTCACCTACTTTACCCTCGTGGAGGATCAAGTCGATGGCCCGCGCGTGGTCTTCTACGTACAGCCAGTCCCGCACGTTGATGCCCTGGCCATAAACTGGAAGTGGTTTATTGTGCTTGATGTTATTGATGAATAGCGGCAATAGTTTTTCTGGGAACTGGTAGGGGCCGTAATTATTAGAACAATTAGACAGGACCACTGGCAAACCGAAGGTATGCCCCCAGGCCCGCACCAAATGATCACTACCCGCCTTGGAAGCAGAATAAGGGCTCCGTGGATCGTAAGGTGTTGATTCAACGAAGAAGCCCGTTTCACCCAGGCTACCGTACACCTCATCGGTGCTAACGTGGTAGAAGAGTTTCCCGGCAAAGTCGCCAGCCCATGCCTCTTTAGCCGCCTGTAACATCGTTGCGGTACCAATTAGGTTCGTTTTTACGAAAATCAGCGGGTCATCGATGCTTCGATCTACGTGGGTTTCCGCCGCCAAGTGCACGACGACGTCGGGCGCATGGACGGTAAACAAGCTGCGCATGGCTGCTAAATCAGTAATGTCCGCACGAATAAAGCTGTAGTTGGGCGCTGTGGCGACATCCTCAACGTTTTCCAGGTTGCCCGCGTAGGTAAGGGCATCCAGGTTGATTACCTTGTAGCTGGGGTAATTCTTCACCAGCCGGCGAACGACGTGGTTCCCAATAAAGCCTGCACCTCCGGTTACTAGAATTGTTTTTGGCGTATCCATTTTATTTATTGTTCCCAGGTCGGTTGTTTTCTTTTAAAACTTCTTTGCACACGTTTGACGAGCTCTGTGGCCACCTGCGGTCGCGCCCTAAAGCCCGTGATAGCTCCGGTACCAGCGTACAAATTGTCCAATTCCTTCGTCCAGTTTCGTATCCGCTCGATAACCGTAGTGGCGTTCCAGCATGCTCGTGTCGGCAAAGGTTTTTTCTACGTCTCCGGGTTGCATGCCTAGGTATTCTTTTTTCGCTATAACACCTAAATGTTTCTCCATCATTTGGATGAAGCCCAGCAGGCTTACTGGTTTCCCGTTACCTATGTTATAAATACGGTGCGGTGCGCCTACTTTATTCGGTCGAGGGCGCTGTAACACCCGTCGTACCCCCTCGACGATATCTCCTACGTAGGTAAAGTCTCGAGACATTGCCCCATTATTAAAAATCTTAATGGGCCGGTCGTGCAGCATCGCATCACTGAACAGGCTATAAGCCATATCCGGTCGGCCCCAAGGGCCATAAACGGTAAAGAAACGCAGCCCCGTAGTTGGCAAACCGTACAGATGGCTATATACATGGGCCAATAACTCATTGCTCCGCTTAGTAGCCGCATAAAGGCTGGCGGGTTGTAAAACGGCGTCGGATTCCGCAAAAGGCACCTTATCATTCAGGCCATATACACTACTACTACTGGCAAACACCAAATGCTTCACCCCGTGCTTACGGCAGTTTTCCAATACATTGACGAAACCCGTAACGTTGCTATCCACGTAAGCCTGAGGATTAGATAAGCTGTAACGAACGCCCGCCTGCGCGGCGAGATTACAGACTTTGGTAAACTGATATTTCTCAAATAACAGCCCCATCCCCTTTTCATCCTCCAAAGAAAGCTTGCAGAAGCGATAATTCGGGTAACGACTACTGACAACTTCTCCATTACGTTCTACGGATGCTCGCTCTATTCCCACCGCGGCAAGTCTTGCCCATTTAAGCTCGGGGTCGTAGTAATCGTTAAGGTTGTCGATACCAATAATGGTATCCTCCGTCTTTACTAGCACCTCCACGAGGTGGTGGCCAATGAAGCCTGCAGCCCCCTCAAAAGCGGACGATTACTTTCACAAGTCTGCGAAGAAATCGCCCCGGAAGCTACAATCGCCGTCATGACAGGCCCGACCTT
>JBCDGT010000652.1:0-3001 GCA_038750915.1 Bacteroidota bacterium | reverse complement strand
GTGGGTTTCGACTCCTCTGCTTTCCGCCAATGACAGTGTACTCAATGTTGGTTTTGAGGCATGATTGCAAACCATGAAACAGCGGTTCGATTCCGCTCACTGTCTCCTTAAGGAAGGTTGCCGGAGCTGGTAACGGGCCTCATTGCTAGTGAGTGACGCCTTTTGGGTGCATGGGTTCAAATCCCATACCTTCCTCTAACCTTAAAATATCAGCTTGCTTCCGGTAAGTAAATGAGCGATATGCTAGGACAAGATACAGAAAACCCCGACGAGAATCACTCGTCGGGGCTGGCAGCTGTCTAAGCTTGGGGTGGAAGACCGGTCTCGAACCGGCGACCTCTGGAATCACAATCCAGCGCTCTAACCAACTGAGCTACAACCACCATTTGCAAGAGGTAATAGCTTAGCAAGCTGCTTACTTTTTTATAAAGCGAGGCAAAGGTAAATAAGTTCCCAAAAAGGGAAAACTTTTAGGGAAGGTAATTTTCCAAAGCTTTTGCCATCTGTTGTTGCAGTTGAGTGGCTGAAGCCCTAGCGGACTCGGCAAAATCATCGCCTTGGCTAGCGTAGAGGATGCCGCGACTGCTATTGACGAGTAAGCCACAGTGATCGTTCATACCGTGTTTACATACGCCTTCCAAATCGCCTCCTTGGGCACCAATGCCGGGGACGAGGAAGAAGTGGTCGGGCGTAAGTAACCGTAATTCGGCAAACTTTTCGGCCTGGGTAGCGCCGCAGACGAACATCAATTGATCAGGTGACCCCCACATGGCTGCTCGCTGCATCACTTTTGCGTAAAGTGGCTCCTGTCCGTCCTGGCTGGCGTGCTGGAAATCTTTGCTGCCTTGGTTACTGGTCAGCGCCAACAGTATGGTCCACTTACCTGGGTACTCAAGGAAAGGCTCCACGGAATCAGAGCCCATGTAGGGGGCTACCGTGATGGCATCAGCACCGAGGGTGTTGAAGGCGAAGCTGGCGTAATAGTGGCTGGTATTACCAATATCTCCACGCTTTGCATCGGCAATTACGAGGTGGTCACTCCCGATATAATCGATGGTTTCTTTTAGGATACTCATGCCCTCCAGGCCGAGTGCTTCATAAAAGGCCGTATTGGGTTTGTAAGCTACACATAGATCCCTCGTTGCATCGATGATGGCGCGGTTGAAAGCCAGGACGTCGCCCTCAAGGTGAGGGGGCATTTTCTTGGGGTCGGCATCGAGGCCAACGCAGAGAAAACTCTGCTTCTTAGTAATGTTCCGGAAGAGTTCCTGGCGGGTCATTGGGCATTCTTATAGGGATAAAGGACTAGAGTTTGGAATTCTTCTTCATTTTTGGTCTCGCTGGGCCCGGTAATATATTCCTCAATACTTGGATACAAGGGAGCTAGATTGAGCCGTTTCAATTCTTGATCTAGGGCAAGGTGATAGGCGGACAGCCCATCGTAAGATCCCTTGAGTAGTAAACCTGCCGCTTTAGTGGCAGGAAGAGTAATGGTAACGTAGGGGGCTAACTCGGTACCTTTTTCTACGGGTATCGCGACGGCAACATCGGCCCAGCTGCGCTCTGTATCCCATTCGTAAGTAAGTACTGCCCAAGGACCAGTAGGAGTGATGCCTGCTTCGGACACCTTCTTTCTTAAGATGTCACTTTCCATTCCGATAAAGCCATTGACATCTAGCATAGACAGCTCCTGGCGGAAGACCAGATAATACCGCTCCGGCAAGTCCGTATCCAAATACTTGAGGCTGGTGGTACGGGAGGTCGTATCTCCTCCTTCAGTTATTTTCGAAATGATTTCGACCTCTTCACCGGCACCGGGGCCGCAGGCGAAGGCACTTAACCAGACGAGCAATAGCGACAATCTACGTAAGACGATTAGCATGGCGAAGCATAATTTGCTGTGAAGATAGTTGGTAACTGGTAATACGGCTGAGGACGTTTCCGTCCGAATACATGGCTCCGGACGTCCCCGTCCGGATAGGTAACTAAGAAACAGGACCGTAAAGGGAATTAATGAGCAATACCGGACGGGACGTCCGGAGCCGATTTAATCTACCGAACTAAAGTCAACCCTCCTTTAATAGTTTCCGTGGTACCATCGTAGTAGGTGACCGTGACTGCGTAAACATATACCGCCGGAGGTGATTTCCTGTTTTCGAAGGTGCCATCCCAGCCGGCGGCAAAATCATTGACGGGAAAATCTTCGTTACGGAAAACCTGATTGCCCCAGCGGTCGTAAATCTGGAAGTCGTTTACGCGCTCGATAAATTCTGCGTCACCCATGACGGTGTAAATGTCGTTGACTCCATCGCCGTTATTGGGGCTAAAGGCGGTAGGCATATAAACCAGCGAACGTTCTTCTACGATGACATTTTGCCGTAATTCCAGGATGCAGCCGTTCGTATCCATTACCGTTACGGCTGCGGTGAAGGACTCTAAGGCATTAGCGATCGGAGCAGGGCAATCCTGGCAACTCAGGGTGTCAGGGATGTTGGACCAAGTCCATTGCACCAGCGCTCCGGCGCCCCGATTCGTGGCCACGCCTAACCTTGCTGGTTCCCCTAGGCGGACGGTAATGTCTGGTGCTTGGCCGGTAAAAGAGCCCGATCCGAACATCTGGAAAGTATCCCGGCGTTCGCAGCCTAAGGCATCAGTTGTGATCAATACGTGAGTACCCTGGGCCAAACCACGTACGCCCGATCCGAGTGGATCCGTTTCGCCACGCGGACTACTAAAGACATAGGGCGGGTTGAGACCGGTAACGTTGCGAATGAAAACGCTGCCACCAACCTCAGGGCAGGGTGGGGGTAAGATGCTAAAGTCTACGGCCGTTGGGGCTTCTGAAAATACCTGCACCGTATCAAAATTACTGCAGCCGGACTCTGGGTGGATGGATTCAAATATGTAGTTGCCGGCTTCCCGGGCAAAGGCCTGGAAACCTTCGGCGATAATGGTACCTGCTTGGTCGTACCAACGGCCGGTGGTGCCGGGCAGGTTGGGG
>JBCDGT010000651.1:0-3002 GCA_038750915.1 Bacteroidota bacterium | reverse complement strand
GTTTGAAATGCCTTCGATGCTGAACATTGGTTTTTCTTATGATTTCCTTGGCAACATTGAGAATCAACGCGTTACCCTAGTGGGTAATTTTACCGCTAACTCCTTTAGCCGTGACCAATTGGGGGCTGGGCTGGAATACGCTTTCCGCGAGCAGTTTATCGCGCGGGTGGCCTACCGGACGGATTTTGAAACAAGCCCTCTTACTGAAGTACCACTCTATGATGGCCTTAGCGCTGGCGCTAGTATCCGGGTGCCTTTCGCCAAGGGAGATAAGACCCGCCGGTTCGGCATCGACTATGCTTGGCGAAATACGCGTATTTTTAATGGAACCCACAATATTGGTCTTACTATAGCTATTTAATTCGCTTTTTATCGCGTTTTTGGCTAGTAGAAAGAGCAGTTAATTGAAACCAATCTACGCAACAAGGCGTTCTTACCCACAACACGGGTAGGAACGCCTTCGTTTTTATCCTAATCGGTTGAATGTTGGAGACCTGTAACCACATTTCGACCTTATTTTAAGCACGGTAAGCCGGGTCTTTGCCACTTCCTTCCGGGGAAGCGGGGAGGACTTTCTGCTTTACCCCAAACCAACGGAACTATGTCCGGAACCCACTACCTATCCCAAGAAGGTTACGATAAATTACGTGCCGAATTGGACGAGATGAAAACAACCGGCCGCGCCAACGTTGCTGCGGCTATTGCCGAGGCCCGCGAAAAGGGAGACTTGTCGGAAAATGCCGAGTACGATGCTGCCAAGGACGCCCAGGGCCTTTTAGAAATGAAGATCAATGAACTCGAAAAAGTAATGGCCAACGCCCGCGTGTTGGACGCCTCCCAGCTGGATACCAGTAAGGTGACCGTAATGAGTAAGGTAACGATCAAGAACCTGGCCAATAAAAAGGACCTCACCTACACCTTGGTGGCCGAATCCGAAGCAGACCTTAAAGCCAAGAAAATCTCCGTGAACAGCCCGGTAGGCCAAGCCTTATTGGGGCGTGCTGTGGGGGATAAGGTTGAGGTGAACATGCCGAATGGAATGAAGCCGAAGTTCGAGATCATGAACATCACGATCTAAATCATGGCTAGCATATTTACGCGGATTGTCAAAGGGGAAATCCCAAGTTACAAAGTTGCTGAAACGGAGGAGTACCTAGCTTTTCTTGACGTAAGGCCCATGCAAGAAGGGCATACCCTTTGTATTCCCAAACGAGAAGTAGATTACTACTTTGACCTTACCGATGAAGAGCTGTCCGGGCTCACCCTTTTCTCGAAGCGGGTAGCGAAGGCACTAAAGGAAGTTATCCCTTGCGAGCGGGTAGCGGTAGGGGTGCTTGGGCTGGAAGTGCCGCATGCGCACGTCCACCTGGTTCCCGTAACGACAGAGCGAGACTTTGGCTTCGGTACTTCCGTGGCAGTAAGCCAAGAACGGATGCAAGAATTGGCCAAGGCCATCGGAGCAGCCTATGCGGTTTGAACTCACCATTCTCGGTACCAGCGGTGCCCTCCCGGCCTACGGCCGGTTCTGTTCGGCCACCTTTTTGCGGTCGGAGAAAACGGACGTCCTTATCGACTGCGGCGAAGGCACCCAGCTACAGTTGCAGAAGGCCGGTTTTGGCCTAGGGCGTTGTAGCCATATTCTGATCTCTCACCTTCATGGTGATCACTACTTTGGATTGCCTGGCCTGCTAAGCAGTCTGGCCCTTAATGGGCGAACAGCCCCACTAACGATTGTGGCTCCAGAACCCTTAAGGCCAAGGATCAGTGCCTTGTTCGAGCTGGACCGCTTTCCTATGCCGTTTGAGCTGAGCTTTCAGACTTTGGCTGCGAAAGAACCTACGCATTTGCTAACTATCGGCGACTTAGAGGTAATGGCTTTCCCCCTCCAACATCGGGTGGCTACCAATGGATACTTACTGCGAGAAACAGCTCGTGCAGGGAATATCCGAAAGCATAAACTAGAGGAATACGATATCCCCTGGCGGGCCATTGCTGCCATTAAAGCTGGAGGCGATTACCGCTTGCCCAACGGGAAAGTAGTGCCCCATACCGAATTAGTTACTCCTCCCGTACCCCCAAGGAGTTTTGCTTATTGTTCGGACACCCTGTACTTTCCTGAGCTAGCGAACTACGTTAAAGGGGTGGATCTACTTTACCACGAAGCCACCTTTCTCCACGAGCTGCGGGAGGATGCGGTGGCCAAAGGCCACGCGACGGCGCGGCAAGCCGCTACCATCGCCAAGGCTGCCGCAGTGGGAACGCTGGTAATGGGGCATTTCAGTTCTCGATATTCGGACACTTCGGGCCACGAAGAAGAGGCTAGGGCGGTTTTCCCAAACAGCTACGCCGCCCACGATTTATGGCAGTTCTCCGTGCCGTATTTTGGTAGGGAAGCTTAAGTTCCCTACAGCTTTCCCTTTATTCGTTTTTCCTGTTCCGCCCAATAATTCAGGCTCCAGGCCTGGTTTTTTTCGTCAAGCGGATTGGCTTTGCGGAAAACAACGGCTTTTTGGACGGATTCGAGGGCTTTTTCAGGATAGCCTTGATATTCGAAAATTTGCATCCTTAAGCTGAAGACGTAAGTACCCTCTCCAACTGCAAGCTGCCGCTCGGTGAGTGCAAGGGCTTTGGCCAGGTATTGTCGACGCAAGAGTAGGTGCTCGGCTGGCCAACCGTATTCGGTGTCTTTCGTAATGGGCTGTTGGAGCAGGCGATCTACGTGTGCGAGTAATTCCATTTCCGTACTAGTTTCCATCAGGAAACGCACCTGGGTATTGGCCCAAGAGATGTACAGATAAGCATTGTCGGGGATAATGTCCACGTCAATGGTAAGTGCTTCATAAAAGCGATGAGATCGTCCAGCGGGAACGCGAAAACGGGCGACATCTTTGGTCGTATCGTAATCCGGGGAACCGTACAGGGTAGTATCCGCATTGAGAATGATCATCCATTCCTTTTTACCGGGAATGGTAAACAAGGAATATTTTCCAGCGGGAACTTCC
>JBCDGT010000650.1:0-3007 GCA_038750915.1 Bacteroidota bacterium | reverse complement strand
AGATTGTTTTGGGAGCGGGTGAAGCCATTTAGGGTAAGTAAGAAACGGAGGTCATTTCCTCGGGGGCTCGCGTAGGAGGCACCGACATTTAAATTGTCACTGGTCTCCGGTTTGAGCGTCAGGTTGGCGGCAATATTTGCGCCGTTTCCGAAAAACTGAACGAAGGTGGGGATGCGCAAGGCATTCTCGAAGGACGCGCGTACAAAAAATCGATCGTTAAAATCATACTTGGCCGAAGCGTAGTAACCGTAATCCGTTCCGGAGATGGAAACATCGGTCAAGGCATTAGCGTCTACCCCAGCTAGATTGTAATAGTAAAGCTTGCCCGCTACGCCGAACGTGAGTTTATCCTGGAAAAGTTTCCGCTGGTACTGTAATCCAAGCACGTCCTTAAGTAAGGATTGGTTTCGTGTGAGGGGGTCACGCTCAATGGGGCGCTTTTCGTCCCGACCAATAGTGGATTGGTTAGCTACTAAGTTGGAAAGCAAGAATTCATCCCGAGGAGTAAGGGCCCAGCGTAGGGTGGTGCGGTTGGCGATATTGTCGAAATCCCGATCGGAAAGGCTACTCCGCCCGAGCTCTCCGGGGGAGTTAGGACGACGGGTGAGAATGTTGCCACTCCAACTGAAAACATTGGCGGTAGTGTCGACGAATATTACCTTAGTGCGGGAGTAAGCTCCATTGGTGGTGAGCGTGAGTTTTTGACCAATTTTTTTCTCGTATAAGGTAGAGAAAGCCGTCCCTCCGCCGTCGTAGAAGGTACCTCCGAAAGCGAGGTTGCCGATAATACCCCCGTTTTGTACTTCTTTATAGTATTCGTTGGCATTGGCCGTAAACCGGAAACGGTCCGCCCATTTTTTTCCGCGAACATCCAAGTGAATGCTGCCGAAGGTCAGTCGGTAGGCGTCGTGAAAACGCTCGATTTCTCGCCGCTCATTATCCTCGAACACAAAAGCGTTCATGGTATAATTGTTGTCGGAGTAATTGTACGTAACGTTAGCACCTACGGAGACTCCCTCACTCAGAGTATAATTACCCGAAACTGCTGCCTGATGAGTGTTGAAGGAACCAAAGCCATAACTGGCCCGTAGTTCGTTAACGTTACGCTGCTCGGTAATGACGTTAACGCCTCCGCCAAGCGCGTCACTGCCGACGTCGATGGGAACCACTCCTTTGTAAACGTCGACCCTGGCGATACTATTTACCGGGATGTTGTTGATGGTAAATTGGGGGAAAACAATTTCCAGTGGTAAGCCATCGATAAACGTCCTCACCGCAGTACCATTCAGGCCATTAAGGCTAATGTCTATCCGATCACCAAAGCTCCCGGATCCGCGTACGTTCACCCCGGGAAGCCGTTCGATTACCTCCCCGACATCTTTTACCCGGCTGACCACTTTTTGTAATTCCACACTCTCGATCTGGAGCGCCCGTTCCTGTTGCTCGCGGGCAGCGGTCTTGGCCAAGACAACCGCTTCGGCTAAGACGTTGGCATCTTCTTCAAGGCGAAGATCTACCTCCGTGACAGGACCGGTCACTTGTACGACAGTTTCCAAATCACTGGCACCAACGTAGGTAGCAATTAGCGTGTATTCCCCCGCAGGAATAGCGGCAAAAGCGTAGACTCCATCTACGTCGGTAACGGTACGCCAGTCGGTGTCCTGAAGGCTTACGTAAGCACCGATGAGTGGCTCACCGTTAGCGTCATAAACGATCCCTTTAAGCGCTCCGGAAACCTGTTGTCCGAAGCAAAATACTGGCAGAAAAAAAGCGAGGATTAAGTTTGATAATACGTTGGTAGTGCGCGCTTTAACCAAAACTTATCGATTTAACTAGTGAAGTGTCGGGGTGGTATGAGTAGCTATGTTTATCTAAATAGCTATAACAGTGTGCGGACGTAGCTGATAGTTACTGGAAAGTAGATGCCTTGACAATTAGTTGACAATTTATTTTCTACTAGTCCGCTAAGCGAGGGCAAAGATACGTAGTTTTGTCTTACTTGTATAAAGTCTAAATTAAAATAGTGAAATTTAATAAGAAATTGCTCTTCAAAATCCACGGTTGGATCGGGGTGAAGTTGAGCATCCTCTTTTTTATCGTCTGCCTTTCCGGCACCTTCGCTACGCTGAGTAATGAGATGGACTGGCTAGTCAATCCGGCTATTCGAGCCGTACCACAGGAAACACTTGCTAGTAAAAATCTCATGCGTGATAACCTGCGTGCGGCCTTTCCAGAAAGTAAATTCACTTATTGGTCTGGTGCTCGGGAACCTTACCTCTGTGACGTAGTCTTTATGGTCCACGCTGATGAGAGTCGATCCTACGTTTTCGTAAACCCTTATACGGGCGCAGTACAAGGCTCGGCGAATTTGACCATGCAGCGGTACTTTCGCGATCTTCATTACTACCTGTTTATTCCCTTTCAGGTTGGCCATTTCACGGTACTCATCTTTGGCTTTTTGTTACTTTTCTCCTTGTTGACCGCGCTGCTATTTATGAAAAAATGGTACCGCAAATTCCTTGAACTCAAGCGTGGAAAAGGGCCACTAGTACTGTTTCGTAGCCTGCATCGCCTGGTTGGCCTATGGGCTATTCCCTTCATGCTACTCTTTTCGGTAACGGGCATCTGGTATTTTCTGGAGCGGACCAACACGGCAGGAATCTCTAAGACCGCCAATACCAAGACGCCTAAATTGGAGGAGCCCATGACGGATTCCGTTGCCCTCGCCGAATTATACTGGCACTTTGATTACGATCGGGCCGCGGACTCAGCCAGGGCGCACATCCCGGGCTTATTGACAAAAGATATCTCCCTGCCACGTAAGCTAGACGCTCCCGTTTACCTGACGGGAATTAGCAATGTTCCTCTGGTACGCAATCGTGCCAACCGAGTATATCTGCATCCGGAGAACTACACGGTGATCAAGGTCCAGAATGCCGCGGCTTTACCTACCGTTACTTGGTTGAACGACATTGCCGACCCGCTACACTTTGGCAGTTTTGGTGGT
>JBCDGT010000649.1:0-3012 GCA_038750915.1 Bacteroidota bacterium | reverse complement strand
CCTTGGCCAACCCCGTGGGGCGGCCTTCCGCCTGGCTGTGCGGCGCGGCGGCTTGGCCGCGGCGCGACTGCAAACGGTAGCTTATGGCAACCAGTTTCGGCGCAAGGCTTGCGTCAACTGTACCCCAGCGGATTACCTCCTGAATAATCATGTGGAGGCCAAAGTAATGGTGTGGTAGGTAGAGAGAATAAGCGATGAGTTTTGGATAAGACTCATTTAGACTCCATTGTGCTTTCCCTTTACAGTGCATTCTCATTTTGAATTTCCAAACACGCTGCAAAATGATTCGTCTACTTTGCCTACTGGCAGTAGGCACCTCACTTTGTACTTACGTTTTGACAGTCTCTATTTGCAGGTTCTGCGATCTTTCACTATATTTACGTAACTAGTTACGTAAATATAGATAGATGGACTTTTTCGAACGCAGCGGTCTCGTTGCGATAGGCTCCCGTACGCGCTTACTTAGCGAAAGATTGCTTCGCGATGCTCGCGAAATCAACTTGCTTTATGGCAGTGATTTGAAGCCGAAGTGGTTTCCCGTTTTTTACCTATTGCTCCAAGACGGAGTGGGCGTAGTAAAGGACCTGGCGGCGAGTACGGGTCAGAGCCACCCCGCTGTTGTCAAGGTGGTAGGAGAATTAGTGAAAGCGGGTCTAGTGGAGCGGAAGCCCCATCCTACGGACGGGCGTAGTAGCCTAATTTCTTTGACGGCTAAAGGGAAAGCGCTGGGAGAGCGAACCCGCGAGGTGGTGCCCCCCGTAGAAGCCACCGTAAAAGAAATAATGGGAGAGTGTGCACATGATCTTTGGCAAGCACTAGCGGAATGGGAGAAGGCCCTGGATCGACGTAGTTTGCTGAAACGTGCCATCGATATTAGGAAGGCCAAGTCGGCCGAAAAGTTAGCTATTGTCCCTTACAACTATACCGCTATTCACCGTCAAGCCTGGTACGACCTAAACGAAGCCTGGGTGAGCCAATATTTCGTGATGGAGGAAGCCGACCATAAATCGCTTCGTGATCCCGAAGGATATATCTTGGACAAGGGGGGGCATATCCTCATTGCTGAATACGAGGGCCAGCCCGTTGGTACTTGTGGCCTAATCAAGATGGACGACCCGCTCTACGATTACGAGCTGGCCAAAATGTGTATTGCTCCGAAAGTGCACGGACTGGGTTTTGGCTACTTATTAGGGCGCGCCGCGCTGGTGCTAGCTAAGGATAAAGGAGCCAAGGCTGTTTATCTGGAAACGAATCACCAGTTGCAACCGGCGATTGCGTTGTACCGTAAGTTGGGCTTTGTGGACGTGGTGGGAAACCCAAGCCCCTATGCGCGGTGTGATGTTAAGATGGGGATAAACTTGTAAACGTATTGCACCCCTATTTTGTCTAATGATCCCTCGTCTACTTCCCTTCAGTCTGCTTTTTTTAGTAGCATGCACCTCTTATCCGCCCAAAACCATCCGCCTCCCCGCAGCCCTTTCCGAAGCCTCTGGACTGAGTATTCAGGACAGCCTTTTCTTCTGGCATAACGACAGCGGTGACGGGCCTTTCCTCTACACAACGAACATTGCAGGAAAGGTGATCAATAAAGATTCTCTACCAGTACCTGCTAGTGACTGGGAAGACATGGCCTACGATGGTAATGGCCATTACTACCTAGGAGACTTCGGAAACAACCTTGGCCAGCGCAAGGAAATGGCGATTTACCGTTTCACGCCTAAGACTAGGGTTACGGAGGCTATCTATTTTACTTATCCCGGACAAAACGGTGAGGGGAGAAACATAGCTGGCAACTATGATTGTGAAGCGTTGGTACACCAAAACTATTATCTCCACCTGTTCACTAAAGACCAACTGTTTGGGGAGCGGCGCTTTATAACCTACCACTACCGAGTACCTGACGAGCCAGGTACTTACGTAGCTGAATTAATTGATAGCCTCTACCTCCCACGCCGGGTGGTAACCGCTGCGGCTTTAGATACGGTAAGTGATGAATTAATCCTCACGGCCTATTCTTTTCAGAAGACCGTGGGGGTGCCAAACGGCTCAGCTTCCCTCATTACCATTACGGACTATCCTGAGGGACGTTTTTTACGAGGCAAGGTCAAACGCCGGAACCTTTCCTGGCTCTGGCCAACCCAATTCGAGGCGGTTGATATTTTTAACCAACGGTGGCTTTACGTAGTGAGCGAAGCCACCAAACTGCGGAAGCAGGCGGTGGCGAAGCGGAAGCGTAGACGGTAGTTTTACGTCTTTTGGTAAGACCGCAAGTCCGAAAAGCCCGCCAGGCTGATAATTTCCCAGGCATTCAACACCCGCTCCACCTCAGCGGGGTGGATGGCAGCAATGGCGACTAGGGCCGTGCCGTGGTCGGGTTGGGGAACGAGGTCGTTATAGTATTCCGGGAAGTTGTCTTTTTCTGTTTGGGAGGCGGCGTCACGATTCATCCGGGTGGTGCGGGTAGCATTACTCCAGACTTCAAAGCCTAGGCCTGCCTCGAAACACAGTTTTTCCAACTGGCGAATCGCCGCCGGCTTACTGGTGTGCAACAGGCAGCTGAAGGTGAGATAGGGGCTGCGTTTTAGTCGATCAAGTGAGGGATAAATCGGCACCCTCCGGCGTTCCACCACATTAGTACCCTTTTGCTGACGGCGGTCGTAAAGCATCAGGTCGCGGTAGCGCATCCCACTGCCGGGGTGGGGTATGCTAAGGATGCGACCACGGCCAGCATCGAGCGGTTGCATCCAGAGAATTTCGTAGCCATCAGGGCCTTGGAGTTCTAAGCCTAGTGGCTTGTTTAGGGAAACCTCCGAAAAGCCGAACTTGTCCCATACAGAAGCGGCTACGCGCATGCGGTTGAGGCCTACTGCCGCTAAGCCGAGGTGCCACCAAGCTTCCCGCTCGTCGGCATCAAGGGCAATGGTCTTCTTCCAGTAATGAAAGGCGGGCTTCCATTCGCGCCGCCGGTGATAAATGTGGCCGAGGGCAACAAAGGCCTCGGGCCACTCGGGG
>JBCDGT010000648.1:0-3017 GCA_038750915.1 Bacteroidota bacterium | reverse complement strand
TATAGAAAAAGAGAGCGAGATAACAATTATTTCACTAGAATACTGCAACTTCAGGAGCAAGGCTTCTTGTCTAATTAACCCTCCGAAACGTTCTCATAGTCATACATTTTTATCTTTTTTCGTTCCTCTTGTTCAGATTTTTTGGAGCGCCCTGCGCGAACTGTCTAGCTACTTCACTTTGGTTGGTCTCCTACTGCCTCTTCACTGACGGACTCCCTACCAACGACAACTACCGCTGCTACCAATCCTGCACTTACTGGTACCACCAATACCCCTAATTCATCGCTACCCGCAGCTGCTGACTCCCCCTTACTTACGGAAGAAAAGACAATTCCCGCTGATGTTCCCCAGGGCACCCAACCACCTCCTCCACGCGTATCTGCTACCACAGTGGCACCAACAAAAGTATTAAGTGGCCCACGCCCTGATTTCCTTCCTCAACCAACTAGTACCGATTTCCCAAAAACGCTTAAGACAGGTGCCACTCCGGCAACGGAAGCAACCGAATCAGAAAGTAAAGCTGCTCCAGACGTTATTGTACCTAAACCCATAGCAACCAGAAAAGAGGTACTCATCCCTAACGCCAAACCGGTAGCTTCCTTGAGCGATCAAGTCATCCGCCCACTCCCCCTACCCAAGCCGGAGCTCCCAGGTATTTTGCTCACAAGAAACCGACGGGCCGGGCAATTACGCCTAGAAGCAGGAGGTACTACGGGACTTGGCTTTGCCAAAACGGGTTACTACGCGGGACTGGGTTATCAGTTGCCCAGCCGAAGCAAGATCAGCCTTGCCGGAGCTTTGCGTTTCCGGCGAGACGACATACAAATCACGGCCATCGGCCCCAACGATCAAGTGGAAGCAATAAATGATCAACAGGGAACACCTACCAATCCAGCTGCCGGATTTGATCGTTTCGCAGCCTCCAATGCCCTGCTACGAGATTTACAAATCAGTAACTTTGACGAACTCCGCACCTCTGGTCTAGAACTTCGGATAGATGCTGGCTACGAGTTGGGGCACCGCCTGCGCCTAATGGCGGGAGCAGGGGTAGAATACCTTTTTCAAGCCAGTGGACCAGTTATTACTACCGACTCTGCTTCCTTTGCAGATCTTAGTGGCGGACAAGCTTTCATCAATCTCAATGTCGGCCAGCCCGTTAACTATGAATTGAATGCCGTCAATTTAGGTAATGGAGGTGAGGTAGTCGGTAACAGCAGTGTATACCGTCTGGCCCCACGGGCCTACCTTGGCCTGCGGTACCAACTGACCGGTAGAGTTGGGATCGAAGCCAGCGGTAGCTGGCTACTTCGTTCCATTTACCAAGAAGATGTCGCCCAGCTGCAAAGAGCGCAATTGCAAGTAGGGTTAAGTTGGCGGCTCCGGTAAGTACTTTTGTTCGAAAAAGCATGCTCCTCCCCTCCCCTACCAAGTTCCTCCGTCAGCTCTTTGCCGACTTAGAACCTACCTCCGGTGCTTTAGATCACTTATACCTCGATCACCTCTGCTATCGGGTAGATAGTGTCAGTCGCTACGAAAACCTGCGCGATGAGCTACTTGAAGAGGGAAATGAGTTGCTCGTAGAAAGCCCCATCAACGGTCGCCGCATTAGTACTTTCCGCCTCCGAAAGCCAATTCAATTCAGTGACCGCTCCATTGATTTACTTGAATTGCCCGAACCCAAACCTGGAAGCCCCTATCCGGAAGGCTACGAGCACGTAGAGTTCGTTACTGATCGCCCTCTTACCGATTTTGCTACCTGGCTACGGAAGGAGATTGGCATACCCACCGAGCAACTGGATCTATCCGGTGCCAGCAAGGAGCATAATCCTGACTTAAGATTAAGATTTACGAGCGGCAGCAGCGTAAAATTCCACGAGCAACCCCTCGATCAGGTAATTGCCGAAGAGCTTGCTGATTGGGGCGAAAGGAAACAATAAGACAATAAATAAAAGAAAACTTTGGATAAGTAAAATTTCAAGTCAACCATCTACCACTCTACTCCCTTCTCTTAGCCTAAGTCATCCGTATGAAACGCCGTAAATTCCTCACTACCACGACGCTAGCCTTAGCTGCTACTCCCTATCTACAGCTGCTTGCCCACGATGCTAAGCCGCTATTGGAGCCCAATTTCCAACTCATCCGCAGCAATATTGGTTACTACACCAATCGGGGCGGCACTATTGGGGTGTACCTACCCAACGGGCAGCCCGAAGGTGGGGTCATTGTTGACACTCAATTTCCCGAGGCTGCACAAACCCTAGTTGATCTTCTGAGGGATAAAGGAGAGCTCACTCAATTCGCCCTCCTGGCCAACACCCACCACCACGGAGACCACACCAGTGGCAATACAGTCTTTGCTCCTTTGGCGAAACAGCACATCAGCCACTCTCGGGCCAAGCAAAATCTGGCTGACAACCTTGCGAAGAACAATAAATCGGGCACCGTTCCCTTGCCGCAAGATACTTTCGACACCGGGTGGTCAACCAACCTACCCGACGGGAAAGAGACCATCAGCCTGCGCCATTTCGGCGCGGCACATACGGGGGGGGATGCCGTGATCCACTTTGAAAACGCCAACGTCGCCCATATTGGCGACCTCTTATTCAACCGCCGCTTTCCCTACATCGACCCCGGCGCCGGCGGCGACCTCACCAATTGGGCGGCCGTCATGAAAAAGATTCGTAAAGCCTACGATAAGGATACCATCTATATCTTCGGTCACGCCGCCGATGGCCATCCCGTTTTCGGCACTGCCGCCGATATCAAGGCCTTTGAAAACTACCTTAAGTCCTTACGGAAGTACGTTAAAAAGGAGAAACGTAAAGGCACCAGCCTAGAAGACCTGCAAGCCAAAACCGTCACTATCCCGGGCGCGCCGGAGTGGAACACCGGAGAGCGAATGCGGAACCTTAATTTGAAGGTGATGTACGAAGCGATGTAGTAGATAGTCATTGGTGACTGGTATTTAGTAATTGGTAGTATGAACCAAAACCAACTACTAAATACCAATTCCTAAC
>JBCDGT010000647.1:0-3017 GCA_038750915.1 Bacteroidota bacterium | reverse complement strand
TTTTTTAATTATTCCTCCCGTGGAAGCGGCCTTTGGTACAGCACCGGTAGCAGAGGAAACAACTGTTACCGTTGCGGATTTAGAACGCGCAGCAGTAGAGAAAAAATTAGGCCGCAAGCTTAAATTCAAAGAGCGTATCGCCCTTAGTATCGTGCGAGGGAAGGCTAAACGCCAAGCGCGTAAAAAACGTAAACCACGGACGGCCGGGCCGACGGATGGATTTGCCATCGCTAGTTTAGTCTGTGGTATCCTTGGCTTTTTTACCGGTATCACAGCTATTCTAGCCATTATATTCGGGATCGTTGCCCTGGGTAATATTGAAAGAGATCCTCAGTATCTTCGAGGCAGAGGAATGGCCATTGCCGGAATTGTCCTCGGCGGCGTTGTCCTTTTATTACTCCTTGTGCTCGTCGCTATTTCCGCAGCGACCTTCGGACTGTTCGGATAGCCTGTTTATCTTCGGGCAACTGAAAACTCCCGAATGCGCATTTTATTACTCCTCCAGTTTTTTCTCATTTCGTTTTTTATATCTGCTCAAGTAGACCAATACGAACGACTACCCTTACCACAAAATCCTGGTGGCGAGGCCTTACCAAGTCCCGCTGATTTTCTTGGCTACCGGCTAGGAGAGCGTTTCACGGAATACGCCCGTTCGGTGGAATACTATCGGCTGCTCGCTGCGAACTCTGACCGGATAAAAATTGAGCAATATGGGGAAACCTACGAAAACCGTCCCTTGCTATTGCTGACGGTTAGCGACGAGATGAACATGCGCAAGCTAAACCAGATTCAAGCTAACCAAATGCGTTTAGTAGCGGCGCATAAGGGACCGCGCACGCAGGTGCAAAGTTTGGTAGCGGGCCATCCGGTCATAAATTCCTTTAGCTATAATATTCACGGCAACGAAGCATCTACCGCCGAAGCAGCCATGCAGGTAGCCTACGAACTGGCTACTACCCAAGACCCCACCATTCGACAGGCACTTAAAGAAAGTGTAATTCTGATGTTTGTTTGCATCAATCCCGATGGTCGCGATCGCTACGTTTACTGGGCCAATTCCGTAAAACGTCGGACGGGCGGTGAATCGCCAGCGGACCTAGAACATTATGCACCTTGGCCAAACGGACGTACGAACCATTATTGGTTCGACCTAAACCGCGATTGGATATGGGGCGTACATCCGGAGAGTCGGGGCCACACCACGGCCTACCAAAAGTGGATGCCGCAGGTACATACTGACTACCACGAACAAGGATACGACGCCAACTACTTTACCGTACCTGGAACCACTCCGCGTAACCTTTTGCTGCCGGATGCCTACGAAATGTGGGCAGACACCTTCGGCCGAGCTAACATCACCGAGTTCGATAAAAAGGGACTGAGTTATTTTACCAGAGACCGTTTTGATTTCTACTACCCCAGCTATGGCTCCAGCTACCCCTCGGTGATGGGGGCCATCGGGATGTTGACCGAGCAAGGTGGAATCGGTGCCAACTTGGCGGTGGAGACTGAAGACGGCTATTTGCTTACTTTCCGTCAACGGGTATACGACCATTATACTACCAGCATCGCTCAGATCAAGGCTGCTGCTCGCAACCGGGAAGCACTGATCCAGTACAGTGTTCGAGCTTGGAATCCGCTCAACAGCAAATCACCAGCCACCGCCTACGTAATCGAAAACGATGGCAGCGAGTACTTCCACGACGTACTGCAAATGCTCCTCTTGAATGGTGTGGAAGTGGAACGAACGACCGAACCCATCACGGCTTCTGCTACCGCTTTTCGCACCCGCGCCCGCGCCAGAAAATTATTTCCTAGTGGCAGTTTGATCATTGGAACGGAGCAGCCCCGCCACCTCTTCGTCAACAGTATCCTGAGCCAAGATTTACAGATCGAAGACAGTGTAATGTACGATATGTCTACCTGGTCCGCACCTCTGGCCTACAATTTGGAAGCCTATACGCTCGACTCGCCTCTACAAGTCGATACGGAGCCGGTTACTACGGTGGAAACAACGGGAAGTTTGATTCGCCATGGTCAAGGTAAAGCTTACGCCTACGTTATCGGCTGGGACCAGCGTGGTGCACCACGTACTCTAGCTAAGCTTTGGAAAAAAGGCTTACGCGTCCGCTCCTCCATGTCGTCTTTTACTGCCGATGATGGCTCGAAATTTACTGCAGGAAGTTTGATTGTACTTGCTGGTCGTAACCTAGAAGCTGGGAACCTGGACGGGGCCATGACTCAACTAGCGAACGAAGAAAACGTCAGTATTCACCGTTTCACTACGGGACGAATGCAAGAAGGAATGGATCTGGCCAGTACCCGAAACTTCCCCGTCAAACAACCTCGGGTAGCCCTGCTAGTTGAACCACCATTTAATACCTACACTAGCGGACAGGTATATTTCCTCTTCGATTGGGAAACGGAACTTCCAATGGATCGAATCAGGGTCTCTACTCTCGAGGAAACGGATGTGCCAAAATTTGGCTCCCGCTACGGCTTGTCCAGCCTTTACGACTATGATGTCCTCATCTTACCCGAAGGCCGCAGCCTTGAAAAAGTATTTGGCCAAACAGGTCAGGCTCACTTACGCCGTTGGCTCAACGGAGGTGGTACCTTGGTCGCTATCGGTTCTAGTGCTGAATTTTTTACCAGTGAGAGTGGTTTCCTAAAGCAACAGAAGATTACTAAGCCCGATCCAGATAGCTCCGAAAAAGCCAAAACACTCCATTACGCTGAACGTACGGATTACTTCGGTAAGAAACGCGTACCTGGCTCTGCCTTGAATGCTACGGTAGATGTTACGCACCCGCTCGCCTTTGGCGTGAAAGAGGAGGTATACACCCTTAAATTTGGGGCAAGGGCTTTGGCATTAGATGCTGGTCTACTCAGTGTTGGTCGGTACGGTGAAGATCCCGAAACCCTCCTCGCGGCGGGCTATGCCTCTCCAGAAAACCTGGAAGCACTAGCCGGGAATACCTGGGCTGGTGTGCGCCCCTACGGACAGGGCAAGATTG
>JBCDGT010000646.1:0-3026 GCA_038750915.1 Bacteroidota bacterium | reverse complement strand
GAGAAATTACGAGACTACTTTCATCGTAGATCCGGTGCTGTCGACCGAAGATATCAAATCGACGGCTCAGACGTACGTAGACAACCTCAAGAAAGAGGGTTGCGAAATCGTTTTTGTTGACGAGATGGGCCTGCGCACGCTCGCCTACGACATCAAGAAACGCAGCAACGGCGTCTACTACAGTGTTGAGTACACCGCTCCTAACGGTGCCTTCCTTAACGGCTTCGAACTGGCCATGCGCCGGGATGAACGCATCCTTCGCTTCCTTACCGTTGCCCTTGATAAGTACGGCGTACAGTACAACGCCGACAAGCGTGCCGGTAAAATCGGTAAAGCCAAGCGCAAGAAGCAGGAAAAACCCGCTAAAAATGAGCCAGCTGCTCACGGTGTAAGCCGTAAGAAAGCCGACGCTCCCGCCCTCAGTGGCGTACCCAGCGGCGACGCCGAAAGCTTCAAGGAAGAAGAATAAAACCCGGTAACGGGGATTTACCAACCACAAAAAATACATCGTCATGGCATCTCGCGACGACATTAAGTTCCTCTCGAATCCTAAGATCGGAGGACGCAAAAAGAAGTACTGCCGTTTCCGTCGTTACGGCATCAAGTACATTGATTACAAAGATCCCGACTTCCTCCTCACCTTCGTGAACGAGCAAGGTAAGATCCTTCCCCGCCGGATCACCGGCAACAGCCTCAAGTACCAGCGTAAGGTCGGACAAGCCATCAAGCGTGCCCGTCACCTAGCCATGCTACCGTACCTGACGGACCTTTTGAAGTAGTAATTGGGAGCTGGTAGTTAGTATCAATAGCTAACTACCAGTTCGTATTTTCTACTAACTAACTACTAATCACTAACCACTACTCCAACGGGGCACGGCCCCAAAAGGGTGGGACAACATTATTACTGATGAAAGTAATCATGCTGAAAGACGTCGATAAAGTCGGCGATAAGCACGAAGTAATCGAGGTGAAAGCAGGCTTTGGCCGTAACTACCTCCTTCCCCGTGGCCTGGCCATTCTGGCTAATAAGTCTAATATGGGGCGCCTCAACGAAATGATTCGTCGCGAAGATGCTCAGGAGCAGAAGCGCTTGGACGTCTACCAAGCCATTGCTGGCCAACTTAAAGGGCAAACCCTCAAAGTGGGGGCAAAGGCAGGTACCAGCGGACGCATTTTTGGTTCGATCACCCAACTTCAGGTGAAAAATCACCTCCAAGAACAATTTGGCGTGGAAGTTGAGCGTAAGAAAATTGTACTTCCCGAAGACGCAAAAGAACTCGGTGAGTATACCCTGACCCTTAAACTACACCCTGAGGTTATCCACGAGATGACCATGGAAGTAGTACAGGAATAGACTTTGTCAGGCTTTTCTTTGAATGAAATAGACCGAGGGTCGTTGCGAAGATTTCGTGACGGCCCTTTTTAGTTGCTTGCATTCTAATTACATCTGTTCGCCCCAGCTTTCTCGGTCTAAGCCCCGAAAGTTGATGGCTTCCGCTAGGTGGGTGGGAAGAATATCGGGTGCTTCCTCCAAGTCCGCGATGGTGCGGGCAACCTTAAGGATTCTATCATAAGCGCGGGCACTTAGCTGGAGTTTTTCCATGGCGGATTTTAGCAGTTCCTGTCCGGCGGTATCGATCTGGCACCACTCCCGTACCATCCGACTCGGCATTTGGGCGTTACAGTAAATACTTTTTTGTTTGGCGTAGCGGGTAGCCTGGATGGAACGAGCCGCCAGTACCCTTTGGGCGATGATGGCACTGGTTTCTGTTTCTGCGGGACGGCCAGCTAACTTTTCGAGCGGAACGGGTGTAACTTCTACCTGGAGGTCAATGCGATCTAGTAGCGGACCGCTGATTTTACTGAGGTAGCGCTTGACGGTTCCTGGTGGGCAAGTACAGTCCCGCTCTGGGTGGTTGAAGTAACCGCAAGGGCAAGGATTCATGCTGGCGATGAGCATGAAGCTGGCGGGAAAATCTACCGTCACCTTCGCACGGCTAATCACAATTCGGCGCTCCTCCATTGGCTGGCGCATGACCTCCAAGGCACTGCGCTTAAATTCTGGTAGTTCGTCAAGAAACAACACGCCGTTATGGCTGAGACTGATCTCTCCTGGACTTGGGTAACTACCACCTCCTACTAGGGCTACGTCGCTGATCGTGTGGTGCGGGGCACGAAAAGGACGTTTAGTAATTAAAGCCGCCTCCTCTGGGAGGATACCGGCAACGGAATGAATCTTAGTGGTTTCCAAGGCTTCGCGTAAATCGAGAGGCGGGAGGATAGTTGGCAGGCGGCGGGCTAGCATCGTCTTTCCAGCACCGGGCGGGCCGATGAGGATAACGTTATGACCACCGGCCGCTGCGATGGTCATGGCTCGCTTGATGTTTTCTTGACCACGGACGTCGCTGAAGTCGACGTCGAAGCAATTACGGTCCTTGAAGAACTCTTCGCGGGTATTTACTTCGGTCGGTGGAATACAATGGGTGCCAGTGACGAAATCAATCGCATCACTGAGGCACTTGACTCCGTAGACCGGCAGGTCCGTGACGATGGCAGCTTCGCGCGCATTGGCTTCTGGAAGAATAAAGCCTTTGTACTGGCCAGCCCGTGCCTTGATGGCAATCGGTAGGGCGCCCTTGATGGGGCGAAGTTCTCCACTCAAGGAAAGTTCACCCATGATCATGTAATCGTGGAGGTTGGGTGCTTCGATCTGACGGGTGGCGTTAAGGTAGGCAAGAGCAATCGGCAGGTCGTAAGCGGCGCCCTCTTTACGGATATCGGCGGGCGCGAGATTGATCACTATCTTCATCCGCTTATTCTTGTAGCCACTATTCTGTACGGCGGCTTCGATGCGGTATGAGCCCTCCCTAATGGCACTGTCGGGCAGGCCCACTACGTTATACCAAGCTTTTCCTTCGGAGATAAGACCACCGGAGTTGACCTCCACGGTGATCATGCGGGCATCAACGCCTTCTACGGCACTGGCAAAAGTTTTTACAAGCATTAGGCTGCTGGCTAGCAGCACG
>JBCDGT010000645.1:0-3037 GCA_038750915.1 Bacteroidota bacterium | reverse complement strand
ATTACCAGCAGGCTTAGAAAAAAGGCCGATCCTAGGACCAACTTCAGGCCGATGAAGTAGGGGAAATACTTCGCCAATAATTGGCGGTGCCCCGCCAGGTTCCGGCTGTTGTGCAGCTGAAGGCCAAAATCGGCGATGACCTGCAACAACATCCCCAATCCGAGGAGGCTAAAATAAAGTCCATATTCTCCTTCTGGCAACAGGTTTTGCACCACCCGCTCAATCCCAAACAGGTAGACGCCCTTAACGAGGAGGTTAAGGCTGACCTGGAGAACGGCATTGCGGAAGAATTGACCAACCATTTTTTAGTCTAGTAGTCTGGTAGTCTGTTAGACTCCAGGAAAACGTTGAAGCAAAATTAGTATAAGCAAAGTTCTATCTTCACCAACATAAACTGATCCGCAAGGTAGCCCCGTAATCTTTCTACTAAAAGACTACTATACCACCAGACTATAAGACTACAAGACTCCCACCGTGGCACTACAAATCATCATCATCAACGGCCCCAACCTGAACCTACTCGGTAAGCGCGAACCGGAAATTTACGGAGAAGACACCTTCGAGGATTTTCTCCTCCACCTGAAGGGGATGTTTGTGGAGCAAGACATCGAGCTAAGTTATTTTCAGAGCAACCACGAAGGCTAGCTACTGGACAAACTCCACGAAATCGGCTACAGTTACGACGGAATTATCCTTAATGCCGGCGCCCTAACCCATACCAGCATTGCCCTGGCCGATGCGGTAGCGGGCATCGAGACGCCGGTAATCGAAGTGCATATCAGCAACGTCCACAAAAGGGAAAGCTTCCGCCACCATAGCTACATCTCTCCGGTTGCTGAGGGCGTAATCGTTGGTTTTGGCTTACGGGGGTATGAGCTGGCCGTACAATACTTCGTATAAGTACTGGCGTAGTATCTTAACGGCATGCTGGAACTCTTCCAACGCGCCCAAGCTTCCTCCGATCGCACTGCCATCGTTTCTGATGGTCAGTCTTTTACCTACCAGACTTTACTAGATCGTTCCGCTGCTGTGGCGACGACCTTATTAGCGGGAAGCGACGACTTACGGGAAGCTCGTATTGCCTTCCTGGTGCCTCCTTCTTTTGAGTACGTCGCCTGCCAGTGGGGAATTTGGCGGGCGGGGGGTATTGCGGTGCCCCTTTGTACCGCTCATCCCCTCCCTTCCCTGCGGTACGTACTTGAGGACACTCAGGCCAATACCCTCATCGTCCACGAAAATTACGAGGCGCTTCTCGAAGCAACTGCCAGGGAGATGGATGTTCGGTTAATACGGCTTGCCGACTTACTGGTTAAAGATGCTCTCGCTCCCCTACCGATCATTGCACCTGCGCGTCGCGCCCAAATTCTTTATACCTCTGGAACTACCAGTCTGCCCAAAGGCGTTGTTGCCACTCACGCTAATATTCAGAGCCAGATCACTACGCTCGTCACCGCCTGGGAGTGGCAAGCCGACGATAAGATTCTCAACATCTTACCGCTGCACCACGTGCACGGCATCATCAACGTTCTCAGTTGTGCCCTCTGGAGTGGGGCTTGTTGCGAATTCCTACCCAAATTCGACGCGGCAACGGTTTGGGAAAAGCTGAGTAATAACTCCCTCACCCGGTTTATGGCCGTGCCGACCATCTACTACAAGCTCATCAGTTACTGGGAGCGGCAGCCCCGCAGGGAGCAAGCCTGGCTGAGTGCCAACGCCCGCCAGCTGAACCTCATGGTCTCGGGCTCGGCCGCCCTACCCATACCTACTCTCGAACGCTGGCGAGAAATTACGGAGCACACCTTACTGGAACGTTACGGCATGACCGAAATAGGCATGGGCCTTTCCAACAGCTTCCGTGGTGAACGCCGTCCCGGTCACGTAGGTCTACCACTACCCGGGGTGGCATTGCGGCTGGTGGATAGTAAGGGCGATTCCATTACAGACGCCAACGTCTCCGGAGAAATTCAGATCAAGGGGCCAAGTGTCTTTTTGGAATACTGGCAAAAGCCGGAAGCCACTAAGGCCGCCTTCACGGAAGATGACTGGTTTCGCACCGGTGACATCGCTGAAAAGAATGAAGGCATGTACCGCATCCTTGGGCGAGACTCGGTAGACATCATTAAATCTGGTGGCTACAAAATCTCCGCTCTCGAAATTGAGGCCGAGTTGCTCCGCCATAAGCTGGTAGACGAATGCGCTGTGGTAGGTATTCCCGACGAAGAATGGGGCGAGATAATAGTGGCCGCCATCGTCTCTTCCCGCAAGCTAGATTTCCGACGTCTCAGCAACTGGCTCCGGGAGCGTATCCCCGCCTACCGTCTGCCGCGGCGTTGGCGACAACTAGAAACCCTGCCCCGCAACACCCTCGGCAAAGTGACTAAAAACGAACTTAAAAAACTATTCTGAGATGGACTTCTGGACCGCCTTCCCCTACTGGGGCATCCTGCTGCTCATCGGCCTCAACGCCTGGCTGGTGGTGAGAAGGACGCGGCAAGACCGCGGTTTATAGGCGGGCTACCGCCCTTTTTAGACGCTGCGCTCTTAGACGGCCTACGGCCTTTTAGTAGTTGGTGGTTAGTTTTTACTAAAAGCGCAGCGCCCTAGCAGGCCGTAGTCCGTCCTAGTTCCTAGCAGCGCGGAGCGCGTATAAAAAAGGGCGGTAGCCCGCCTAACAAATGGAGTATTTACAAGAACATTTCTTCACCCTGCTTTACGTCGGTGGCTGTCTTTACGTGGGGTGGTATTTTAAGCAGCGAGCCGCGGCGGGGGTAGCGGATTATTACGTAGCAAAGCGTCAGATTCCCGGCTGGGTGATTTCCCTAGCATTCTTTTCTACTTCGGCGAGTACGAATACTTACATCGGCCAGGCGGGTAAATCTTTTCAGTACGGCCTCAGTTGGGCTTGGATGGGGTTCATCTGGACGGTCTTTTGCATTATCTCCTGGCAACTGCTGGGGCCGCGAATGCGGACGCATACTGCAAGGCTCAAATCTTTCACCATCCCTGATTATTTTCACTTGAGGTACCAGAGTAATCT
>JBCDGT010000644.1:0-3039 GCA_038750915.1 Bacteroidota bacterium | reverse complement strand
CTAAAGCGGTAGTGTTTTACCCATTTTTACTGCTTTACGATTACTACTACCATGCCCAAACTCCATTCACCAATCTAAGTACTCCCTCCGGATTCTCATCCCTTAGCGCCGCCGGCAAAGCCGCGGCTGGACACCCTTGATAGCAAACGGGCCGCGAAAAACGCCGAATGGCTGCGGTACCCACCGAAGTAGACTGAATCGCCGTAGTAGCCGGATAAGGCCCACCGTGGACCATCGCGTGACTCACCTCCACCCCGGTAGGGAAGGCGTTGAAGATGAGGCGACCGGCTTTACGGGTTAGGGTGGTAATCAATGCTTGGCGATTGGCCAGTTCAGGAGCCGAACCGAATAGGCTAGCGGTGAGGTGACCGTTGAGGTGCTGAGCGAGGCGAAGAAAATCTTCTTCGCCATCTGTATGAACGAGTAGGGTAGTAGGGCCAAAAATTTCTTCTTCTAGCGTAGTATCCTCCAGGAAAGCATGAGCGGTAGTGGTGAAGACATGAGAACCAACTTGCCGTTCTCCATCAGCGGAAGAGGAAGCTAGTGACTTTACTTCAGGATGTTTACTAAGGTGATCTATTCCTGCCAGGTAGGTCTTACGGATGCCGTCGCTCAACATGGTACCTGGTTGGCAGGAATTGATCTTTTGTGCCAGGGCGGAAGCAAAGGCTTCCACTGCGGCCCCCGCTGGTAAAATGACTAAGCCCGGATTGGTGCAAAACTGCCCTACACCGAGGTTAAGGGAGTTGGCGAGTCCGGAGGCAAGTTGGTCTACACCTGTATTGAGTGCACTGGGCAGCAGAAAAACGGGATTGACACTGCCCATCTCCGCGAAAACGGGAATCGGTATTTCGCGGCGGACGGCCAGATCGTAGAGGGCCTTGCCTCCACGCAAGGAACCGGTAAAGCCAACGGCGGTGATGTGAGGGTCTTGCACAAGGGCCGCCCCGACGGCATTGGTCTTACCCTGCAATAAGGAGAAAACACCAGGAGGAAGCCCGTTCGCGGTTACTGCACGAGCAATGGCCATCCCGATCAATTCAGAAGTACCCGGATGTAGTGGGTGGGCTTTAACAACTACCGGGCAACCAGCGGCCAGGGCGGAAGCAGTATCTCCACCCGCTACGGAGAAAGCCAGGGGAAAATTAGAAGCTCCAAAAATGGCTACTGGGCCTAGTGGAATCTGCATTTGCCGGATATCCGGACGAGGAAATGGCTTTCTGTTGGGTAGGGCCGTGTCAATACGCAAATTTCTCCAGCTACCTTCACGGACCACTTCTGCGAAAAGCCGCAGTTGGTTGACGGTGCGCCCCCGCTCGCCGGTTAGGCGACCGGCAGGCAGGGCGGTTTCCTGACCACAGCGCTCGATGAGGTTATCCCCCAGCGCCATAATCTCGTCAGCGATACTTTCGAGGAAAGTAGCGCGTGCTTCTGGGGAGATTGCAGCGTAGGCCTCAAAGGCTTCGGCTGCCGTATTACAGGCACTGGCCACCTCCTCCGGGGTCGCTTCGGTAAAGCTAGTCGGCAGCGCCGCTCCGCTGGCCGGATCAGCCGCCTGAAAGGATTCTGTGCCATTGGCTGTAGACTGTCCGGCGATGAGATGAGTTCCGGTGAGTTGCATAGTTTTTCTAGTTTTTGCAGGAGGTATTTATTGGAGGTTTATTGCAAAAGGGCCTGACACTCGGAGGTCCCGACTACGTCAGGGACGCTCCGAGGTCCTACGTCAGGAACGACTTACTTCAGGACTTTAAAGGGGCGTTGAGCATAGTCCTGAGACCTCCGAGAGTCCAGTCAGATACTTTATTAAGCGACAACATTACGCAAAGTCCCAATTGGAGGAATAGTGATCGTAATCTCGTCGCCGGATATTAGGGTGAATTCATCTGGCGGGATAACGCCGGTACCCGTAAACAACAGGCAGCCTACGGGAAAGGTAAGTTCACGGTATAAGTAAGCAGCCAATTCTTCCGGCTGGCGCTTCATTTGGGCGAGCGTGGTATCTCCGGCGAAAACAACTTGGCCAGCCCTTGCCACCGTCATCTGAATATTGGTGGTCGGGGGCAATGGTGCTGGGGGGATGTAGAGACAAGGCCCGAGAGCGGTAGCACCATCATAGGATTTTGCTTGGGGTAGGTAGAGCGGGTTTTCGCCTTCGATATCGCGACTACTCATATCATTACCGATGGTGTAACCGATGATTTTACCCGAACTGGTAATAAAAAGTGCCAGCTCCGGCTCGGGGACATTCCACTGCGAATCAGCCCTAATACGGACGGGGTCATCGTGCCCGACGGTTCGATAAGCTGGCGCTTTGAAGAACAGCTCGGGGCGCTCGGCGGCGTAGACCCGGTCGTAGAAATCGCCGCCACCAGCGGCTTTACTCTCTTCCATACGGGCTTTACGACTGCGCCAATAGGTGACCCCGGAGGCCCATACCTCCTGGTTGCCGATGGGGGGGAGTAGACCTGCTGGCAAGGCATCATTGGTTTCCTCGATCGGCTGACCTTCAATCGCCAGAATCCGAGCGGTTTTTTCTGCTAATGCTTCGTCGTTGACGAAGGCATCCCACTCCCCTTGCACCTGCGCGCCGCGCCCTGCTGCTCGTAAAAGGATACCCGCTGAGGTACGGTAAATCTTCATGTCGTTAGAAAATTAAGGAGAGTAAAGACAAAACTATAAAGGCGGAGATGCCCAAAATCGCACTGCCCAGTGCGTGCAGTCGGTAGCCCTGGTTGACGGTCATATCGCTAAGCTGCGTAACCACCCAGAAAAAGCTGTCGTTAGCGTGAGACACTACGGCTGAACCGGCCCCGATGGCAATGACGACCAAGGCGCGAGAAGACGTACTATCGAAGCCCATACTATCGAGTAAGGGAAGCACGATGGAGGCAGTTGTTAGGATGGCTACGGTAGAAGAACCTTGGGCACTTTTAATCACGGCCGCCAGCACGAAGGGCAGCCAGAGACCAGGGTGCACGTTGGTAATCCATTCCTTAAGAATTTCTCCCAGGGGGGAAGTCTTTAACACCTCCCCGAAGG
>JBCDGT010000643.1:0-3055 GCA_038750915.1 Bacteroidota bacterium | reverse complement strand
GCCTTACTGAGCTTGTCGAAGTACAGGAGCTAAGGAAAGATAGAAAAGCGATGCGTTTGGTGTTTTGCATGATCAGTGATTCGTAGTTACAGAAAAAAAGGTGACCCGATCTGTCTTAAAGTTGCGGCACTTATTTTACCGGCGGTAAAGCCCGAGCACGGTCTTGACGCCAGCGGTCTTCATCGCGCTTGCAATTTTCAATGTGTGGATCTACCCAGCCGGGCACTTGGTTCTGTGCATCCCAGGCACGGTATTCCGCTTCCAGATCCGCTAAGATAGTAGGCTGTTCATCCGCCAAATCATTACGTTCATAGGCATCTTTGGCTAGGTTGAACAACATGGTTTTTTCCTTACTGGCATTCTTGTAAAGTTTGTAGTCTCCCTTGCGCACGGCGTATTCAAAGCCACCCACCGAGCGCCAGAACATTTTCTCGTGGGGTATCCCTGTTTCAGTTCCTCGGAGATATGGAAGCAAGTTTTTGCCCGTGAGCTGTGGTTGTGTGCTAGGGTCCCCACCTGCGGCGGAGAGGAAGGTGGGGAACAAGTCCAAGGAGGTTACCATCTCTTCGTACACTTGTCCTTGCGTAATGCGGGCAGGCCAGTGTAGCATGAAAGGCACCTTGATCCCTCCTTCGAAGAGCATCCCTTTAAATCCTCGATTGGGCAGGTTGTCGGCATACTGCCTTCGACCGCCATTGTCGCTCAAGAAAACGATCAGAGTATTTTCCTCGATGCCTTGTGCTATTAACGTCGAGTCGATGCGGCCCACTCCCTCATCCACGGCGTTCACCATGGCGGCGTATACACTTCGGCCAGCGTATTCAATGTGCTTAGTGCGCTCCAGGTATTTAGCCGTAGCGTGATCGGGGGCATGTGGCGCGTTATAGGCGAGGTAGATAAAAAAGGGTTCGTCTTTCTGGCCTTGTCCGATAAAATCAATGGCTTCCTCAGTAAAATCATCCGTTAGGTAACTTATCTCTGTCTGCTCAATCTCTTGGTCATTACGGACAATTTTCTTGAGCTCATTTTCTGGTATTCCCCAGTAATTCGTATTACCACCAACGAAGCCAAACCAATGGTCAAAACCTTGTGCGGGCGGGTGCAAGTCGGGGTGGTCCCCGACGTGCCATTTGCCAATGGCTGCCGTACGGTAGCCTTGTTCCTTCAAGGCTTCAGGTATCATCGTTTCCGAGAGGGGCGTACCGATCGAAGCATCATTTTCCTGATTGTAGGGCATATTACAATCGTGGCCAAACCTAGCCTGGAAGCGGCCCGTCAGCAAGCCCGCCCGTGAAGGGCTACAGTAAGGATGGGAGACGTAGCCATTTTTGAAAATCACCCCATTGGTCGCTAAGAGATCAAGGTTAGGCGTCGGAATATCCGTAGCTCCGTTAAAGCCTACGTCCGCCCATCCCTGGTCGTCGGTAAGGATAACGATGATGTTAGGAGCCGATAAAGCGTCTGTTGATTCTGTAGTGGCTTCCGTAGGTGACGTCTGAGCGCAGCCAAAAAAAACAAGGAATGACAAAAAACATAGGGCGCGACCGCAGGTGCTCACTAAGCTCGTCGAACGTAAGTCAAAAAGGGTGGTAGAAGTAGCGTATTTTGTTGGAGGCATAATTGGCAGTTTGGTACTGTTGGTCCTTTGGCTCCCTCTCCAGCGAAGCGGTTCGGACACGTCTTTTGGGTAGGGCCCCAAAAGTAAGTTGGGAGAGGTATTTTGGGGGCTTTTGTAGCAGTAGCTAGGCGTAGAGCACAACGGCCGACTAATCCGCCAATGGCTCCAGGTAAACGTAGTAGGCTCCGACGGTGTCTTGGGTTTCGGTCATCAGCCAGGTCTGTAAAAACACCTCGCCTTCCGGGAGGGTTACTTGAAACTGTATTTCTTCTTGGGTAGCGTCTACTGCCACAGTTTGATCGAAATCGCCTACCTGTAGTCTTGCTTCGCTCACGGGCAAGTCCCGGCTGGGGGCCTGGAAATATTTGTCCCCTGGGTAGAAGCGGGTGCTATCCCGGTGCGGGCGGGGAAAGGCTTCTCCTAATGCCAAACCGCTTTCGCGGGGCCAGCGACGGAGGCTGATCTGATAATCACCAGCTTGCTCGACGTTAAGGTCCCAAAAACCATTAGCCCGCATGGCGTTCCGGACGTGTTCGTGGCTATAGGGAACATGGTCACCGTGCCAGAACTGGGAGCTTAAAACGAGCGCTCGTTGTGCTTCATTACCTACGATAGTAGCATTATAGCGGTCAAAATTCTCGCTGATATCTTCCCACCAGGTGTCGTATTCTTGCAGGAGCGTGTCAACGATCTGCGGACGGGAAGCCGAGAGATCTTCTTCCTGTCCGGGGTCGGTGTACATATCATATAGTTCTCCGTTCACCAGTCGATACTGATCGGTCATTACGGCGTACTTCTTGTATTTGACGGGAAGGTCATTGACCAGCTTTTGGCCGAAGGAGACCTGGTTGTGGACATATAGGGTGCGTTCTGGCCAACTTTCCGAGGTAGTATCTCCCAACAGTGGCACTAAACTAACACCATCAAAGTCTACCGGAGTCGGCAACTCCAGCTCTACCAAATCAATCAGGGTAGGCAAAACATCGAGATGGGCCGTTAAGCGCCGAATCTCCGTTCCTCCGGTAAGCCCGCCTGCCGGCCAGCTGATCGAAAAGGGAACTCGGTGTCCGCCTTCGTAAGGGGTGGCCTTTACCCCGCGCATTCCTGCATTAAAACCTGCTCCTGAGGCCATCGAATAGCCATCGCGGGTACCATTGTCCGTCATCAGGATGAAGATGGTGTTTTCCAGTAGCTGTTCCTCCCGTAAAAAGGCCTGGAACTTTCCGACATTTTCATCAACTGAAGCAATCATGCCGTAGAACCAAGCCATCCGCTCGGGTATGCCCGGTTGGTTAAGGTAAGGTTCAACGTATTCCCGGGGTACGGTCACGGGTCCGTGGGGTGCATTGGTAGATAGGTATAAGAAAAATGGTTGTTCGCTGCCTGCGGCTATGAACTTCTTGGCCTCCTCGAACCAGACATCAGTGCAGTAGCCAG
>JBCDGT010000642.1:0-3058 GCA_038750915.1 Bacteroidota bacterium | reverse complement strand
GGCGTAAGAAAAAAGGCAGTCATGGTGGCCGCAAAGGGCACCGGCGGCGGCGGTAAGCTTACCAGCGATATACCAACCCGATGCCATCTTCTGTAGGTAGTACCCGTAGTTTTTTGGCGTTGCCTTCCTTATGCCATTCAGGCACCATAATGCCCATTGCTGCCCCCAGGGCATAGCCAACCAAGATATCGGAAGGAAAATGTTTACCCGCCCGGAAACGCGCATAGCCCGTCAAGGCAGGTATCACTCCGGCAGCCACCCACACGTAGGGGCGTAAGGGACTTTCTGGATGTAAATCATGAAAGACCTTAGCCGTAAAAAAGGACAAGGCCGCTGTATTAGAAGTATGTCCGGAAGGGAATGACTGCAGCGCATTATTGTCCAGTTGTTCACCTAAAGGGAAATCAGGGTTGTAGGTCAGTGGTCGGCGACGGCGAAAAATCACCTTTAGCAACTTCGTCGACCCCTCAGTAAGCAGTCCCGTTTCTACGGCCATCAGCCCAATAAGCAGTGGCTTCGAGCGCGCGGGCTTGGTGGCCATCAGGCTGGCCGGTAAAAGTAAGCTCCCCTGGAGTAATCGATCAGATAACTTACGATATTGCTCGGATCGTTGGCGAGTGGCTCCACGATCTAGAAAGAAAATATCCCGAGAAGAGCGAGCCGAGAGCGACTCTTGATTAAGCCCTTCCATTTGCGCTTCAATAGTATGCCCCGTAATGGACAAACCGCCCCCTAAACCAAGCAGGCTCAACTCTCGTCCCAGATCAAAGGTGTACGGAAAGTCTTGCGCCCGTAGTGGAGCAATAAATAAAAGAATCGTGAAAAGGAATAGCGTAAAAATCTTTGCTTGTTGCATAACCGCTTCGTTTAAAAAATACTACTGGGCGGTATTTGGAATAGTAAACTTACGAAGCTAGGGATGAAATTGTGTTTTTAGCTCAAAACTGTTCTTTACGAATAAAAAAAGCCCTTGCCAGCAGAACCGGCAAGGGGAAACAACTTACACTTGAACTATAAATCTTGAGGGTTTTCGGGAGTTTAACCTCGCTTTCGGCTTACGCCAAAGCTGTCACCGAAGTGAATTCCAAGAATGATTATGTAATTTAAGAGAGTAGCGCGTGAGCACTTGCTCCTTCTTTCCCACTAACGCTAGGGTAAGTGAGAAAGAAGGGCAATTAGTGCTAAAAGGTTTTTTATTGCTTAAGTAATTTTCCAGTTAATGGGCCTGAAGCCGTATTGATCGTAAATAAGTAAACACCCGAAGGCCAGTCTTGTGCATCTAGACGCAACCAGTTCTCTCCTTCGGAGAGCTGCGGTGTGGCTTGGTGCAAAAGCCTTCCGCTAAGATCGGTCACCCGTAAACTTACCTGCTGCTCCTCGACCGAGGCCACCCCGATGTGTGTCACGGACCGGACAGGATTGGGGAGTACCCCCAGCAAAGCTTCCTTAGTGAGTAGCTCCGTAACAATTGGGGGTTCAGTAGTAGCTACTTGGGTCGCCTTAGTCCACTCTAGGAAGAGTGGGTGGGTACGCAAATGTTCCGTGTACACTTCTCCGTCAAAGTTGTCACCGTCTAGCAAACGGAGGTAATCGCTTAGCTGACCACTAGTATTGGCCTTGAAGGTGAGCGTCAGTACTTCATCGGTAGGTAGGGCATCTGACCAAGTCAACCAAAGGAAGCCATCTCCGTAACGGAAGTTTTGCTCGGCGTGGAGGTCGTCACTTTCCTGTCGTAGTAAGTTAAGAGCTTCGGTATTCCACGCAAGGGCTATCTGACCACCGGCATATGCTGAGCCATCAGGTAAGCGGAAAGCCACAGCAACTTCATTGCCCACTAGGAGGTCCTCTTCTTCGATTTGTAAACTAACGGGCCGGGTACTACTGCCATTGCTGGCCGTAGGACCATTCTTGGCACCTGCGTCTGCGCCCCAACTACCGTTGAGATCACCAAGACGAAGGCCGATGAAGTCATGATCGAACGTACAGGCCGCCACGTCATTGAGGTTTACTTCCTCCGGCGGGTTACCAATACCATCCCATTCAGCGTCAACGAAACGCCAGAGCGAGCCAGCTGGATAAAGCTCTTCCCGAGCCAACAGCAAACTCTGTAGGTGAATAACATCTTCCAGGCTGATCTGTCCGTCACGATTTAAATCAGCCACCAACCGCAGGAAGGGATTTGTGATCGGCTGAATGCCCAGCAGGTGACGGCGCAGGATAATAATATCGAGCGTGCTGAGTCCCTCCCGAGGGTTGGCCTCTTTCTCCGCTCGCAGCACGTAGGATTCTCCGATCGTACCCCCTAATTGGTACCCCCCGAAGTCACTGGTTAGGGTATTCCCAATCTCTTCTCCCGCAGAGATGGTCACCTCCGACAGCGGAGCGCCGGCTAGGGTTCGTACATTACCGTTAATGGTAATGTTGTTGGCTACCTGACAGCTGTTACACGCCAAGTTGGGGTCTTGCAACCTTACTTTTACCACACAGCGGCGCCAGTTACGGCCACCGACGGTTCCGTCCGGTTGGATAGAGAAGGGGTTAAAGGCCTCGTCCCAGACGTAAAGCTCCAGGTATACTTCGTAACGATCCTCACAATCGAGGAAGATGCTACTCTGGTTGACATTATAAGGTTCGCCGACCCGGTTGACGGAGAAAGTCAGCTCTCCGCTACAGTCACTAAAGTCACAACGTGCCAAGTCGGTAGCTTCTACTAGGGCTGCGGCTTCTTCTATAATTCCGTCATTATCGATATCCCCTTCTTCCAGGAGCGGTTGTAGGTTATAAATCCGGTCACCTCGGCAAATCAGATAAGGCACGTAACAGTCCGTTACCCGGAATACCCGCTCCTCCACAGTAGTATTGCCACAATCATCGGATACGGTAAAGATGAAGCGATGCTCACCGATCGGAAGGTTGGCTGAGTAAGTATAGTTTGGGAACTCGCCGGCCAACACCCCGGTCTCGGCACTGGAGGATTCAACGTCTCCGTTGTTGTTAAAGTCGATACCGACTAAGATTTCCCCTTCGTCCCGCTGACAAGCATCATTGATAATGATGC
>JBCDGT010000641.1:0-3061 GCA_038750915.1 Bacteroidota bacterium | reverse complement strand
TAATCATGTTGCCAACGATAACTGGTTATATTATTTGGGAATGTCCTGCGTATGTTCTCTTCTATGTTTTATCTCTTCTTAGTGCGTTAGTGTCAGCCTTTTTCACGATTAAATTATTATTACACCAATTTTTGAGTGACGATATCCGTGACACAAAACGGAACATGAGAAGAGAACATAATTACCGCTCAAGCAAACTAGCGATAATTGTTGGGTTGTCTTTAATGTTCTTATTTTTTTTGACAGCAACACTGGTCAAAAACTTTGCGTGCAGCTAAGCCAATTATTTCTAAGCTTTTATTTACCTGCGTTTACACCTGCGGCCGCGCCCAGCATGAAATACTGTGCAGCAAAATACCCCTATGGCTAAAGCCGTGGGTAGGGTACTTCCTACTTTAGCCGGAAGGTTTTCACCATCTCCTTCGCTCCAAACTCAGCACAGTTAGCAACAAGAAGAAAGCGGTAAGGCTGAGAAAGTAAATCACATCGCGACTATCGATGAGACCGCGCCCAAGGCTGCGGAAGTGGTCTTGCATGCCAAGAGACTGAAGAAATGCTTCTCCCTTTAGGTAGAAGATGGGGAGGGTGGAGAGCAATTCAAAACCGAAGTAGCACCAAAAAGAAAGGGCTAGGGCCAGGAGGAAACTGACAATCTGGTTGCTGGTCAAGGAGCTAGCGAAAAGGCCAATGGCGACGAAGGCCATGGTTAAAAACAGGAGGCCTAGGTAGCTGCCAATGGTGCCGCCTGCATCAATATTACCCACTGGTGCGCCGAGTTGGTAGACCGTGAAGTAGTACAAAATCGTAGGCAGTAGGGCGATGACAACCAGTGTAAGACACGCAAAGAATTTACCCAGTACAATGTCAATATCCCGTAACGGGCGCGTGACGAGCAGCTCGATGGCGCCCGTCTGTCTTTCCTCAGCAAAGGCACGCATGCAGATCGCTGGGATTATGAACGTAAGGATGTTAGGCGCCAGGGTGAAAAAGGGGCCGAGGCTGGCGTAGCCAAAATCCAGCAAACTGGTTTCGGGAAATACGAAAAGGAATAATCCGAGTACCAGCAGGAATACGGCGATGACCAGGTAGCCGATCAAGCTGCTGAAAAAGGAATTGATTTCTTTACGATAAATGGCGAGCATGTTTGGTATTTGGTATTTGGTACTTGGTAATTAGTATTTGGTAGTTGGCGTTTACTAAATATCAACTACCAACTACCAAATACTAATCACTAATTACTTGGCGTTAGCGGTAACGAAACGGGGTGACGGTCGTCGAAGAGTTTGAGGGCGCGCAGGAGGAGCTTTTCTTCCTTAGGGTCAATGCGTCCGAGCGCTTCGGTGAGGTCTTTGTCTTCCGTACAGAGCCGAATAAGGTTATTACGCGTAAAGGGCACGAGGGCGCCGGAGCGCAGGTGCAATATTTTGGTAAGGGGCCGAGTTTCGGTGCGTTCCACCCAGGCTTCCCGGAAGGGCTGACCGTTAATGGGGTTATAGGCCTTCATGAGTTGCCGAACTTGTACCGTGGTGTCGTACTTAATGGTCGATAGTGCGCCCATGACACGTAAACCGGCAAACTCGTGAAAGTCCCGCTTATCATCGTGACGGATGAAGAGGTACGGCATCCCGTCGAGGCTGATGGCGTAAGGAATGATATCGGCATTGATCCGGACATCTTTATAGCCGTAGTTCGCAATTTGGACCCGGAAGTCTTCGGGTAGTTGGACCATCTCACCGTCGATAGCTTCCCAACCGAGGTCTGGTTGAGCGGCAAGCACGGCGGCGTGGCTGAAGTATACCCCCTCCGGTAAGCGGTAGTCGGCGTTGAAAGGGGCGGGCGACTGCGCCCGGAGCAAGCCAGTAAGAAGTAGTAAAAAGAGTAAAGCTTTGGGCATGTGGACTGTCTTGGGGTAAAAATTGAGCAAGGCTTACGCTTGGGTGAGGGCTCGGAAAACTTCCTCAACGCTGAGGTCTTCTTTTTGGAGGCCCAATAAAGTCAGCTTATTGGCCACGGCAAAGTGAAAGACTTCTGCGCGCGCATCCGCTCCGCCATCAAGGTAAAGACGGTAGTTCGGGGGGCTTGGGTTGGCTTCCGCTCTGCTGACGCCTTTAATGCTTGCTAATTTTTTGATGTCAATGGCTTTATCGAAGGTCACCCGTAGGGAGCTGTCGCCATTAAGTCGTTGTTGCAGGCGGGCAATGGGATCGTCGGCCACTAATTTACCCCGATCAATAATGATTACCCGATCACACATCTCTTGCACCTCTTGCATGATGTGGGTGCTAAGAATTACGGTCTTCTCCTTACCCAGCTGGATGATAAGTTCCCGAATTTCTGCGAGTTGGTTGGGGTCGAGCCCGCTCGTCGGTTCGTCTAAGATCAGCACCTGCGGATCGTGGAGCATGGCTTGGGCCAAACCGACCCTCTGCCGGTAGCCTTTAGAGAGGGCACCGATCCGTTTATGAGATTCTCGGCCCAGGCCGGTCATTTCGATCATCTCCTCGATTCTCGACTTTGGATTTGCCACCTTATTTGCCTGCGCGGCAAACTGTAGGTACTCCCTGACGTACATGTCTTTGTAAAGTGGATTGTGCTCCGGAAGATAGCCCACGAGTTTACGTACTTCCAGGCTTTCGGTGTTTACGTCATGACCACAGACCGTAGCCGTACCGCTACTCTGACTGAGGTAGCAGGTAATGATCTTCATCGTGGTGGTCTTTCCTGCGCCATTAGGCCCCAGGAAACCCAAAATCTGTCCGGCGGGTGCCGTAAAACTGATCTCGTCGAGTGCACGCTGCTCGCCGTATAGCTTGCTTAGGTTATTGACGGTTACGGACAATGCTTGGTCTTTTGGTAAGGAGGGTGGACCTCCCGGTCCACTTTGGTCTATTGGTAGTTTGCTTAGTTAGTCTGTTGCTAATAACGAAGCGAAGTCCGCAGAGATTATTACGAGCCTTGCCGCGCAAAAGTAGGAACTTTTGCAAGGATCGTTACCTTGCGCTGATGAACGAAGGCCAAACCCTGAAAACCATTTTACTTGCGCACTGCGAGCAACACATTG
>JBCDGT010000640.1:0-3061 GCA_038750915.1 Bacteroidota bacterium | reverse complement strand
TTGTAGTTGAAAACGCGTTCGTGCTGCGGGGGCTTTCGGATCTAGGGGAACGTAAGCAGCACCGGCGTACATGATGCCATGAACGGCGATGGCCGTCTCAATGCTCCGGTTGAGGTAGACGCCAACCCGATCGCCACGCCTCACCCCCAGGCGCCAAAGAACGCTCGCCAATTGCTGAATTTGCGATCCTAGTTCTCCATAACTAAGGCTATCTTGCCCACACTTAAAGGCTTCCTTATCCGGGGTACGCTGAGCGGCTTCTAAAACGGTATGCGGAAGCAGGTAAATCATAAGCCGAGCAGTTTGGCGATGATATTACGCTGAATATCGGAAGTTCCCGCGTAGATCAGCCCCCCAACGGCGTCCCGCAGGTTTTTATCCGCGCCGGTTTCGCTTAGGAAGCCAATGCCGCCGTAATTACGAATAGCGTCCAGGCTACTGTCCACAAAAGCTTCGCTAAGTTGAAGTTTGAGTAAGGCCGCTTCCATGGCCGCAGATTTACCCTGCTCTTTTAGCCAAGCCGTTTTATACAATAACAGGCGCGCCGTTTCCAAGCGGAGCTTCATCTCAGCAATTCGGTTGGAAACCGATTGAAATTTACCTACTGACTGACCAAATTGCTCGCGCCCTTTTACGTAGCTAATGCTCTCTTCCAGCTGTCGCTCCATGGCCCCCAACTGAGCGGCCATGATGGAGCAGCGGTCGTATTCAAGTGAGTGATGGAGGATACCGAAGCCGGAGCCCTCGGAGCCCAGCAAGTTTTCCTCCGGTACAAAGCAGTCGGTAAAGGTGAAAGCACCGATAGGAATACAGCGCATCCCCATCTTGCTCATCTTCTCGCTTTGCTCAAATCCTTTCATGCCCTTTTCTACGATAAAGGCAGAAATGCCCCACTTTCCAAACTCCGGACGTGTATTGGCAATGACGAGGGCTACATCACAGATGGGGCCAAGTGTAATCAGCCATTTATCACCATTAAGGAGGTAGCCACCATCCACCTTCGTGGCTTTCAGTTGTAGGCTCATTACGTCGGACCCTGCCTGACGCTCCGTCAGGGCGTGCGCCCCAATCATTTCCCCCCGCATCATTGGGACAAGAAATTTCTGGTGCTGTTCTGGCGAACCAAACTCAAGCAAGGGCGTCTGTACCGTCCACATCTGTGCGTTCATGGCGAAGGGGAGGCCGTTGTCCGTACAAGCGTAGCCGAAGCCCTGCATGGCTAGGAGTGCCCGAGAGAAATCAACTTTTTCCAAAGGTCCGCCCAGGCTCGCGGGAGCTGGCAAGGCCTGAATACCAAAACTGGCACAAGCTTCCCAGGCTTTTTGCGGAAAAGTCTGGCTTTCATCAAGCTCCGCTAAAGTAGGATTCACCTCCGCTTGGATAAAGTCTTCCACCTGAGCCCGGTATTCCAGGTATTCCTTTGGCCAGCTAAAATCCATATAAACAAGTAGTTCTGCCCGTAATGTAATTTTCTAGCAGCAATATAGCACTGCAACTAAAAGGCCGTCGGCCGTCTATAAGCACGGAGTGCGTCTAAAAGGGCGTAGCCCATCTAAACGCGCAGCGTCTAAAAGGCCGGAGTCCGTCTAAAAGCACGCAGTGCGTCTAAAAACGGCGTAGTAGCCCGTCTACCAGCGCAGCGTCTAAAATCTATACCGCAAGGTAGTCTTAAAGAAGAAAGGCGTACCGGGAGTAAAATGAATTTCTTCTACGGAAGCCGCTTCATTACGCAGTCTAGATTCGGTCGCAAACTGGGTTTCGTTCCAGTCAACGTCTAGTAAGTTTTCGACAACGAAGCCAAGGGTAAATTGCTTGAAGTCGTAATTAGCGTTCAGGTCCACAACGGTGTAACCTTCGGCAACGATGCTGTTATCCTCATTAGCGGGTCGGTCGCCCAAATAGCGGAATTGAAGGCTGCTCCGAAACCGGTCCTGTTGGACACTAATACCACCAGTAGCGGTGTGAACTGGTGCGAGGGGAATCAGGTTTTCTCCTTCAGGATCATCAATACTACGGGCCCTGGTGTAGGTATAATCAGCGTTAGCGAAGAGCCAATCCGTTAATTGATAACGGAAGCCGAAGTCGATACCTTGGCGCCGCGTCTGCCCACTGGGCTCTACAATTCCTGCATCTCCGACGTAAACGAATTCTTGCTCAAGGAATAGGTACCATAAGGCCGCATTAATGATCATCCGGCGGGCGGGTTTAAAGTTAAAGCCAAGATCTGCGCCGAAAGCCGCGGGAAGAATTTCTCTTTCGTCCTCAATGACCACTCTAGCGTCGTTAGAATGGAAGCCAATGCCCGTTTTTGCAAAGAGCTGTAGGTTGTTACTGGCCTCATAAATTACGTTCAACTTAGGGGAGACCGCTCCTTTGGTTTGGGTTTCGTTAGTGTAAGTGGGATTCAGGTCACTGAGGTAGCCAAACTTGAAGAAATCGTAGCGCAGGGAAGGCTGGATTAGCCACGGGCCAAACTCAAAATCCACGCCAGCGAAGGCGTAGAGGTTCCTTTCTTGGATGTCGCCCAACTGAATTTGCTCCAGTAGGGTACGGCGATTAGCAGTGCGGGAAAGGCCAACCCCTTTATTTTCGTCCGCCCGTAGTCCACCACCAACCGTTAGTAAGGCGCTGCCGGTACCAACAAAGTAGTTTTTGGTGTAAGCAGACTGTAGGCCAAAAATGGACCGATCTTCTATCTGACGAATTTGGTCGGCATTTTCAGGGTCCTCCAGGAAGAAGGTGAAATTGCTGAACAGTTCAAATTCGTAAAGTGAGTAATAAACATTGCTCTTGAGGAAGCCACCATTTCCGAGTGGTTTCACCACATTCAGCGCTAGGTTAGTACGACTGGTATTTCCCCCTTCCGTATCATCAATAGCGCCGAAGCGGGTGATCAAGCCCTGGTCAACGGCTCGTTGGGGGATTTGTCCGGAGGCATCCCAGGTACTAGTAAAGTGGGAGGCTAATAAAGAAAACTTAGTGCCGCTACTTAAAGTAGAGGTGTATTTTCCCATCAAATTAAGGCGGTTAAAATTCTGGGAAGACTCAAAAGGGCCATCCG
>JBCDGT010000639.1:0-3061 GCA_038750915.1 Bacteroidota bacterium | reverse complement strand
CACCTGAGGTAAGTCGCTTCGTATTTACGCGGAAACGATTCAGGAGCACCAGCATGGCCGGGAGTACGATCAGGAGTACCGCCGTAACGGCCAGTAGGCCAAAGGCGACGGAAATAGCCATGGGGATTAGGAACTGCGCCTGCCGACTCTTCTCCAGCAACAGTGGTGCTAGGCCAGCGAAAGTAGTTACCGAGGTCAGCAAGATGGGTCGGAAGCGGCTGTAGCCTGCGTCGCGCAGGGCATCCATCATGGGCATACCGTTGGTGATGTTTTCGTTGTATTTAGATACGAAAACAAGGCCATCGTTGACGATGATACCGATCAGAGCGATGATGCCCAGGGCGGAAAACAAGGAAATGGGCTTACCCATCAGCCAGTGCCCGCCGATCACGCCGATCATGCCGAAGGGAATTACGGAGAACAGCACTAGGGTCTGACCGATACTCCGGAAGGTCAGCGCCACCACGAAGAACATTAGCGCCAGGACTACGGGCAGTACGATGGTCGTAGAAGCAGCGGTTTTTTGTTGATTACGAACTTGCCCATCGGTAACGGTAGATACGCCAGGATACTCGGCCAGAACGGCAGGTAAAATCTCCTCGCGCACTTTAGTGTTTACGTCCGATACCGAAACGCCGTTGTTGGAAACATCCGCGTCTACCTGGACCTGACGCTTACCGTCGACGTGGTTAATGGCAATGACACCACGCTGCGGTTCCAGATTGACAATTTCACTAAGTGGGTACTCCGCTCCCCCGGCTAGCCTCACCCGCATGTTTTGCAAGTCCGCAATACTACGCCGGCTGTCTTCGCCGTACCGTAACCACACTTTGATTTCATCCTCCCCTCGCTGCAAGCGCTGGGCCTCCGAGCCAAAGAAAGCAGAGCGGACTTGCCCTACAATATCCTGGAGGTCTAAGCCCAAAAAACGCGCTTTTTCCTTCAGACTTATGTTCATTTCCCGTAACCCTTCTTGGTTGTTATCAACTACATCGGTCAGCTCAGGCATCAGTTCCAACTCCGCCTTCAAGTCCGCCGTGGCCTGCTCTAATTCGTCAATATTAGAGCCCACCAAGGACACACTTACGGGCTTTCCGAAGAAGGATCTGGCGCCGTAAGAAAGCACTTCCGCTTCGTCAATTGGCCCTACCTCCTGGCGTACGGCATTCGTTACACTACGGAGCGCAACATCCCCACGTTCTTCACCGGGTAGCAAAGCGATATTTACCGTCCCCTGGTAGGTGGTAGGACCTAGCTTCATCTCCACCCGCTCAATGAGACGCTGGTCGTTGTTGAAGTATTCTTCGCTCAAACGGTCGTTAACGGAATTAGCACCGGCGGCAATCTGCTCCAAAACAGCCAAAGTCTTCGTCTCGGGCGTACCAGCAGGAAGCTGAAGGGTGACGTTAATGTCATCCCCCTCAATAATTGGGAAGAAGGTAGTCTTCACGAATCCGCCTCCCACCAAGCCAAAGCTGAGTAATAAGATGGCTAGACAAAGAGAAAGAGAAATGAATTTGTACTTGAGGGTCCAGTCCAATACCGGTGCGTACATCTTGTCCCGCAACAAAGTCATGAGGGCATTAAACCTACGTTGTACCCAGTTAGGTTCCGCCCCTTTGTTAAGCGCTTTGGAGTGCGCAACGTGGGTAGGCAAGATCACGGCCCCTTCTACAAGGGAAAAGACGAGGGAGAAAATCACCACCCAGGCCATTTCGCGGAAAAAATCACCGAGGGTACCATCGATGAAAAAGAAGCTACTAAAGGCAATCACCGTAGTGATGATGGCAGCAAAGACGGCACTCAGTACGTTTTGGGTGCCGTCAATGGCGGCCTGCACCCGGGGGAACCCTTTTTCGTGGTAGCTAAAAATATTTTCGCCAATCACAATACCATCATCCACCAAAATACCGATCACGATGATCATCCCAAAAAGGGAGATTACATTAAGGGTAATATCCAAAAAGTTGGCAAGGATAAACATCCCGGCAAAGCTGATGGGGATAGATAAGGCGACCCAAAATGCCAGCCGCCAGTGTAAGAAAATCGCTAAGAGTAGGCAGACAATCACAAACCCTTGAATACCGTTGGTCGTCAAGGTGTCAATCCTTTGCCGTAGGGTAACGGAGGCATCTGAAACGACAGAAGCCTGGATATCTGCATTCTCAGCGTTGAATTCCTCAATGTATTCTTTCACCTGATCGGTGATGTAAAGCATGTCTTCCTCGAGGGTATTCTGTACGTTTATCGCAACGGCTGGTGAGCCGTCGAGATAAGCTCGGTTGGGCTGATCGGCCCAACGATCACGGACAGTGGCAACTTGGTGGAGGCGTACCACCCCACCACCTTCCGTGGTTTTTACCACGACATCGCGCAGACCATCTGCATAATATTCTTTGTTGCGTGCCCGCAGTAGTAATTCTTCCTCAGTCCCTTTAACCGTGCCACCAGTGATGTCCACATTGGTACGGCGTACGGCAGTGGCAGCCTCCGTGAAAGTGAGGCCGTAGGCCCTGAGGTCTTCCTCCCGAAAGGCGATCTCAATCTCCTCGTCAGGAAAACCGGATAGTTCTACCTTGGAAAGCCCTTCAATGGCTAGCAAATCGTCCTCTACCTTACGGGCAGCAGACTTTAAGGCACCAAGACTAATATTATCTCCTGAGAGCGAGAAGCTAATCGCACGCCCCAGTTGCTCCTGTTTGTAGATTACGGGCGGTTCCATCCCGACGGGAAAACTGTTGATCCGGTCCACCTCATTCTTTACATCTTGGAGGATGAGGTCGGTATCATACCCTTTCAACACCTCAACGTTTACCGAGCCTGAATTCTCAGAGCTCACGCTCGTGTAGCGTTCCACTCCCGTAAGCCCTTTCAGGTTTTCTTCAATTTTATTAATGATCCCCTCCTCTATTTCCTCCGGGCTTGCTCCGAGATAGGTTACACGGATGCTTATCGTTCTGCTAGGAAACTCGGGAAAAAAGGTAGCCTTCATTTGACTGAGGCTCACCAAGCCCAAAATGAACAGCCCCACCATAATCAGGTTAGCCGCCACCGGGTACTT
>JBCDGT010000638.1:0-3063 GCA_038750915.1 Bacteroidota bacterium | reverse complement strand
TTTCGATTTATTGATGGAGGAAACCGACCCTGCTTACGTGAATTTACAATTAGACACCTACTGGGCAGCTAAAGCCGGACAAGACCCCGTAAAAATTATGCAAGCACATCCGGGTCGTGTTCCATTACTGCACCTAAAAGACATGAACCTTAAGGGTGAATATGACTGCGTAGGAGCAGGAAAATTAGATACAGCGGCTATTCTGACTAATAGGGATATCGCGGGAACAAAATATACCGTAGTGGAAATCGATAATACGGAAGATGAAATTGCTTGCATAACAGCTTCTATGACGACAATTCGCCGACTCCTTTGAGTTCAGCTGGCCCGGCTGTGCGCTTTCAGAAGCCAGAGTAGGTATTCCTTTAGCAGGAGAGTGATTTAAAATATTCACCTAGCGAAATTTCGCTAAAAATTCCGCAAAAGCTTATATTTACGGCATAATCAGCCAGTAGCTTCACTCTGTGCCCGTTTATATTCTGAATGTGGCGAAACGCTTTCTGCACACACCTCTATTACTTCCTCCCTCTAGGAGGTCAGGCCAGTAGCCTGAATACGGACATTGCACCTGCGTACGCGCCCTATCTCTCATCACCCATTTACGCTTTCATCCATTATGTATCGTATTCTTTTATGTTGTGCCCTGGCACTCACCCTCTTTGCCTGTACGGAAGAGGCATTACCCACTACCACCACCGAACTTGAGCCAACGGCTCAGCAACCACTGCTTTCCAAAAACGAAATCAATAAGCTAGTAGAAGAGCGCCTATTTGCCACCAACGATGTCTACGATTGGAACGACGCCTCGGACCACGTTGTTTGGAGTGCTCTTGCACTGAGTGACAACCAGGCTGCATTGGGCTATCAACCGGCTGGCTATACCAACCTGAACGAGACCATCCACGAGATCGACGTCACTGCCGGCGACTGGAAGACCACTCGCGATGAATTGGTCAACGATTTACTAGAAGTGACCGAACGGCTCACGGGCTCCACTATTAGCGAGGAGGATCTTTTCGTAGCTCCTGAAGATGGCGTGCTCCCTATCCTGGAAGTCAAAGTGCTGCACCCCGGAGTTCTAGCGGAATTCCGGCAGCGCCCTGAGGTTCGCTATTTCGAGCCTAGTAACTACAGTGCTACGGACGTCGACTTCCGTTCCGGCTCCGGATGCTCCGAAGCCGCTAGCTCCAGTATTGCCAGTGGTGATTTCTTCTTCTACAACGGCGCCAAAGTACCCTGGAACTTCAGTTATATGAACATCCAGCAGGCCTGGAGCACTAGTCAGGGCGACAACATCGGCATTGCCGTGATTGATACTGGGGTATACCCTGAGCAAAACAAACTAGGCAGCGGCTTTGACGACGGGCCCAGCAGCGGGCGTACCATCAGTAAGTATGGCTTCTACGAACCTAGCTGGTGGAGCAGCCGCCGCGACGGTCCCAACGATCGCTGTGGCCACGGCACCCAAATGGCGGGCCTGGCTGCTGCGCCTAACTCTACTAGTGGCAGTACCATCGGCGTTGCTTGGAAAGCTAACCTCCGTACCTACCGTGGTACGTCGGACGTAATCGTCAACGGTAGCAAAGAAAAGCGAGGGGTGAAAAATTCACTAGTACACGCTGGTAATCATTCTGGCACTAAAGTGATTAGCATGAGCATCGGCGACGTATTCAGCAGTGGTACCGTAAAGGATGGCGTACGCTATGCCAACAATAGGGGTAAATTGATCATGGCTGCTGCCGGCACCTCCCTAAGCTGGACGAGCTGGTGGGGCGTTATTTTCCCCGCCAGCATGAGCGAAACGACGGCCGTTACCGGTGTGCGTACCGGTTCTCCCATGCAGCGGTGCAATACTTGTCACGATGGTAGCAAGGTGGATTTCGTCGCGGTAATGCAACGTCGTAATGATACGGACCGGACCAGCCTTACCCTAAGTCGTTCCAATAACAACCCCGGATACGTAGGGGGCTCCAGTGCCGCTACGGCCACTACTGCGGGTATTGCCGCCTTGGTTTGGGCCACGAATCCCAGTCAATCAAGAAGCCAAGTACTAAATCGGATGAAGCAAGCCGCCTCCTTCTACCCAAGCCGCAATGGCAACTTTGGTTGGGGCATCATCGATGCTAATCAAGCGGTACAGTAAGAATTGGTGATTGGTAGTTGGTAGTTGGTTCTAGACACTAAATTACCAACTACCAACTACCAACTACCAAATTACCCCGCCAGCGCCAGTTGCTCTACGTCTACAACACCGTCCCCGTCTAAGTCATCATCTCGTTCTACGCGGAGGTTATCAATGATGAAAGTTTGCCGATCCGGAGTGTTTTTTCCCATGTAGTACTTCAGCAAGTCATCAACGTTGGTATTGTCACTCATGACGACGGGCTCTAGGCGAATGTCTTCACCGATGAAGTCCTTGAATTCCTTCGGGCTGATTTCTCCTAAACCCTTAAAGCGAGTAATTTCGGGCTTACCGCGGAGGGCACCAATGGCCTCTTGTTTTTCTTGTTCGCTGTAACAGTAAAAGGTTTTCTGCTTATCCCGTACCCGGAAGAGCGGGGTCTCTAGGATGTACAGGTGACCAGCCTCGACCATATCGGGGAAGAACTGAAGGAAGAAGGTCAGTAGGAGTAAGCGGATGTGCATGCCATCCACGTCAGCATCAGTAGCAATTACTACCCGGTTATACCGTAATTCGTCCACACCGTCTTCAATGTTGAGGGCGTGCTGGAGCAGGTTAAACTCTTCGTTTTCGTAAACCACCTTTTTGGTTTGTCCGTAGCAGTTCAGCGGCTTACCGCGCAAACTGAAGACTGCCTGGGTTTGTACGTCACGAGCAACGGTAATGGAACCACTGGCGGAATCCCCTTCGGTGATGAAAATGGTGGTGGCCAGCTTCTGTTCTTCCGTATGCTTCTTACTGTTCGAGTTGTACTGTACCCGGCAGTCGCGGAGCTTCTTGTTGTGGAGGTTGGCCTTGCGGGCGCGCTCGTTGGCGAGCTTCTTGATCCCGGCGATGTCCTTGCGCTCGCGCTCGCTCTGCTTAATCCGCTTGAGCATGGC
>JBCDGT010000637.1:0-3069 GCA_038750915.1 Bacteroidota bacterium | reverse complement strand
CTTCAGTTTGCTTGATCCATGAAATTCCACCTCTTTTCCTTGACTTTACTGTTCGTCCTGAACCCCTAATTCACATCATTGGAAGCGCAACAGGCCATGATTGATAACCTGGACGCTGAAAATTGTTCTTGTATGGAAGGTGGGACGACGGATCGGAGCCAGGAGTTGGTGGAAGGATGTCTGGATTCTCTGGCATCTCGTAACCGATCAGAGATTTTACGGGTTTTGGAGCTGGACGTCGACAGGCGGTCACACCTGATCCGGCTAACGAACGAACTTATTGACCCATTAGCGCTCAACTGCCCTATTCTACAAACCTATGCTTCAACGGTGGAAAGGGAATTTCGTTGGTCGGACATAAAGGCCGCGGCCCCGCGGGTAGATCTATTTCGAAGCGACAAATCTCCTCCCGCAGACCCTTCCGGAGTGAGTATCGCCGAACCCCCCAGCCAGTGGCGAGTTCAGGGCCGCTTACAGGGCCGCCCCGCTGGGGGAATAATAAGTCTTCAATTGCCGGACGGTACGTTCCAAGAATTTGAACTCCCCTTCGGTATTCTGGGGAACCGGCGCCTACAGGCAGGCAAAGAAATTACACTACGCTACCGCCGAGAATGGCGGAAAGGGAAAGTGGCAAGGGTCGTAAAGGTTATTGTGAGGATAGAGTAATGAGCAGTTCACCAGGACACCTGATTTTCACCCTGCCCCGTAAAGTGAGAAAGTACCTAAACTTCACTTGCACTTGAACGTTAGCCCCCATATGGAAACTTCGAAAATTGTCAGAGCGCTAGCTACCGTGCAGGACCCAAATACGGGGCAAGACATTATTACCGCTAATATGGTCCTACATCTGAAAGTAGAGGCCCCAAATGTTTCCTTTACGCTGCAGTTGCCGAAGTTGGATGCGGACTACAAGCAGCAACTAAATTTTGCCTGCCAGGAGGCCATTATGAACGTCTACCCTGAGGCCAACGTCCACGTCCATATGCAGAACCCCGGGGCCACGGCTGGTGCGGGGCAGGGCGGGGGGCCAAAGAAAGGAAATCCGTTGCCGCACGTTCGCAATATCATCGCCGTAGCTAGTGGCAAAGGGGGGGTGGGTAAAAGCACCGTTTCGGTCAACCTCGCGCTCGCTCTACAGGAGCTTGGCGGTGCAGTAGGCCTTTTGGACGCCGACGTCTACGGTCCTTCCGCCCCGACTATGCTTGGCCTTACCGGCCAGAAGCCGACCGTAGAGAAGGTCTACGGTAAGCCCAAGATCAAGCCGCTTTTTGCCTACGGATTGCCCGTAATGAGTACCGGATTCGTCGTTGAGCCCGAGCAAGCCGTTGTACTGCGTGGTCCTAGGCTCAGTGGTATCATCAAGCAATTCCTTGAGGAATGTGTATGGCCGCCGCTGGATTACCTAATCATTGATCTCCCTCCGGGGACGGGTGACGTACAGCTTTCCTTAGTACAGACTGTGCCGGTTACTGGGGCTGTGCTCGTAACTACCCCGCAGGAAGTGGCCCTCTCCGATGCGATTAAGGCAATGAATATGTTCTTCCTGCCCGATGTCCAAGTCCCCGTACTCGGTGTAGTGGAGAATATGTCTTGGTTTACTCCGGCGGAACTACCGGATAATAAATACTACCTTTTCGGCAAGGATGGCGGAAAAACGCTGGCTAAAAAATCCAATTCAATGCTGTTAGGGCAAGTACCCATCGTACAAGGTATTCGCGAAGGTGGTGATAGTGGTCAACCTTCCTTCCTCAACAAAGAAAATACCATCACTAGGGAGGCCTGGCTCAAAGTAGCCAAAAACGTGGCTCGCCAGACGGCTCTGCGCAATGAGATGATGGAGCAAACTAAGGTAGTGGAGGTGAAATCTTAGTTGTTTGTATAGTAGTGGATCGTGCTTTTTTTTGAGTGAACGGTACTTTTTGTGACTTTTTCGGTCGTTTTCGTCTAAAAGTCGATGCTAAACAGATAGGTTTAGTTGGTATTGGTAATCTCATAAAAGTCTCCATGAAACAATTTATACCCTTTGTTATTCTCCTTTTTCTTGCGCTCAGCCTAAAGGCGCAGTCTTCCTTTGAAGTAACCTCCTCTGATGGTTACACCGTCACGATAAATCTAGTACCTACGGATATCCAGGTTAACCAACCTTGTCCTTTTGGCTACAACTACGATGTTGTCTTCGACTATGACATTTCCTTCTCAGGAACAAATATCCCGGCTAATCTTTGGACGCTCCAGGGCAATGTCGGTTGTGGGGCGAGCACTTTGTTCCTGCCGCTCAATAATAGTGGTGGTGTTGGGCAGACCATTACTAACGGAAATGCCTACGAAGGAGATTGTTCCGTTGCACCATCTGTTGCTGCCCTCAACTGCGATGAATTTGTATTGACCATCCAAGGCCCTGGTATTCCTTTCCAGCAGATCAATGCTTCTTTTGTATTGCCCGTAGATTTTCTATCCTTTGCCGCCCGCCCAAACGGTAAGTCCGTACAATTAGACTGGGCCACCGCCTCCGAAACCGATAACGACTTCTTTGAAATCCAACGCTCCCGTGATGCGATCAACTGGCAATCACTTGAACAAATTAGTGGTAAAGGTACCACCTCGGACATCTCCACCTACACTTTTTACGATGCTGATCCCGAAGGAACGATCCTTTATTACCGACTCAAACAGGTAGATTACGACGGCAGCTTTGCCTTTTCCGACGTGGTAGCCGTTGCCCTGGGGGAAGCTCCCCTGGCGGCTTTCCCAAATCCTACCAACAATATTGTTACCCTCACCGCCAGCGGAACTGTTTCGCTGCATGATCTCACGGGAAGGGTTTTACAAACCCAAAACAATGGCGCTCAGAAAGGGCAACTGACTTTTGATCTTAGCGATCTTCCGGAAGGTCTTTACCTACTCCGCGCAGAGGACAGTACCCAGAAGATATTGAAGCATTAGTAATAAGGAAGGTGATGCTTGCATTTGAAAGAGCAAAACCCTGTAGAAACGTCGGTTGCCTTTGCGGGTGATCGGCGTTTTTTGGCTCTTTGCCTTCGAGCGAGGGGCTAAAGCCGCCTCGCTAAG
>JBCDGT010000636.1:0-3087 GCA_038750915.1 Bacteroidota bacterium | reverse complement strand
GGGCGCCAGCCCCGCGCCGCCAACCGTTTCTTTGAAAAATACCAGGATCGGGTACTATTCGGAAAAGATTCCTACAAGCCCGCCGAATATGCTACCTACTTCCGGGTATTGGAAACCGACGACGAATACTTTCCCTACTACAAACGCTACCATGCTTTTTGGCGGATGTACGGCTTGGATCTTCCCAAGCCTATTCTGGAGAAACTCTACTATAAAAATGCCCTGCGCATTATCCCCGATCTGGATGCATCGATGTGGCAGTAAAGCATAAGGGGCGCTCGGTTTTCACCGCGCGCCCCTTTTACCGTGTCTATTTGGTTTTACGCCAGTGCCTTAATCCGGCGGCGCAGCTCCGTTTCCGTAGTCAGGCCTTTCAGGCTGTCCCGCAGTTGGTTGCCCTTGAGGAAGAAAATGGAAGGAATGCTCCTTACCTGAAATTTCTCGGCCAGAGCACGTTGTTGATCGATGTTGACCTTAACGATTTCCACTTCATCGGAAAACTCTTCGGCCAGCTTTTCTACCGTTGGCAGTAGCACTTGACAGGGGCCACACCAGTCGGCGTAGAAGTCAAGTACAAACGGCTTGCCGCTAGCAACGAGGTCATTAAATTGTTGGTTGGAAGTGATCGCTTTCATGGCGTATAAATTTTGTGGTGAATGAATTATAATGGCAAAATTAGGGAGATCCCGTAGCCACCACTTACCAATTCTTCCCGCTTAGAGGCAGATATTGCCTTTTCAAACCGGGCGCGGTCGCAGGTGCCGGGATGCGGTGCGGGCTACCGCCCTTACTGGGAACTAGACGGCCGCTGGCCTTCTAGCAGCACTTCGTGCTACTAGGGGGCTAAGAGATTTGACTTGTCCGCAGTATAGCTCAGGGCCGGGCCAACAATTTGTGGTCAAAAAACCTAAAAAACCACGTTCTCTGCGTACCTTGCCGCAACGATGAACGAAAACCTCGATCCGACCGCCGACCGCCTCCAACCCGAGGACTCCGCCATGGAACGGGCCCTCCGGCCCGATTCACTGGATGATTTTAGTGGTCAGCCCAAGATCGTTGAGAACCTCAAGGTTTTCATTCAGGCCGCCGTGCAACGTGGTGACAGCCTCGACCACGTACTTCTCCACGGTCCTCCGGGATTGGGAAAAACTACCCTCAGCCATATTATCGCCAATGAGCTGGGTGCCGAGCTGAAGATGAGCAGCGGCCCCGTACTGGAAAAAGCAGGCGACCTTGCCGGCCTACTCACCAACCTAAATGCCGGAGATGTTCTCTTCATCGACGAAATCCACCGCCTTAATAACGTAGTGGAAGAGTACCTCTACTCCGCCATGGAGGATTACCGGATCGATATCATGATCGATAGCGGCCCCAACGCCCGTTCCGTCCAGATCGGCTTAGAACCTTTCACGCTGGTGGGAGCGACCACACGAATGGGCCTCCTGACCGCTCCCATGCGAGCTCGGTTCGGCATCAATTGTTTACTTGATTATTACGACGTGCCCACCTTGGTCAAGATTATAAAACGGAGTTGCTCCATCATGAACGTTCCCGTGACCGATGATGGAGCTACCGAAATTGCCCGCCGCAGTAGAGGTACTCCCCGTATTGCCAATGCACTCCTGCGTCGTATCCGCGACTTTGCTCAGATTAAAGGTGATGGCATCATCGACAAGAAAATAGCCGACTACGGCCTCTCAGCCCTCAATGTTGACGAAGGTGGCCTCGACGAAATGGACAATAAGATACTTGACGCCATCATCAATAAATTCAAAGGCGGCCCCGTAGGACTTACGACCATCGCCACGGCCGTAGGCGAAGACGCGGGCACCATTGAGGAGGTCCACGAACCCTTCCTCATCATGGAGGGCTACCTACAGCGAACGCCGCGTGGCCGGCAGGCCACGGAGAAGGCCTATCATCACCTCGGAGCTACACCGCCGGGGGTGGCGGGAACGCTGTTTGAGTTTTAAGGCCTTTGTACCACTATTCGCCGTTGCCAAACCTTTTCTGAAGTATGACACCGGAGAATGTACACCCCGCTCGGCATTGTGCCAAGGGAAACTTCATTTACACCGCTGGTTAATGTCGTGGAAAGCGCGAAACGCTGCCCTTTCACATTGATGAGTTCCGTCTGAATTTGGGTTGCGCCTACGTTTTCCAGTTCCACAAATAGACTTTGCGCAGCTGGGTTTGGCCAAACGCGAACGAAACCATTTATGGGCTCAATAGTAGCATTGGGTTCCTCATCCAAGGTGAATTTCAGGATATTTCCCGGATTACGTGCGCCACTAATCAGGTTCAGTCCCGAGCGATCGGTAATGTTACCCGCTTGATCCGTGATGAGGTAGATAGATTTGCCGTCAGGACTTATCGCAATATCCCGGTAGCGGTTACCGGAGTAGAAGAGCTGAAGGGTATCACCAATAATGGCCGTTCCTGCTTCGTCCAACTTCAGCCGGTATACCTGCCCGCGTTTCAAACTAGTAACCAATAAAGAGTTCTTCCAGGAAGGAATTGCATCGCTCTCATAGATCCCGATGCTAGAAGGAGCAACATTGGGGCGGCAGGTGTAGGCGTTCTGGCAGATTGGATTGTTGTAATCGTAATCATCCAGTACGGCGAACATGGAATACATTGGTTCTTGGTAGGTAGAATCGATTAGGGTACTCTCCTCCACCAAGGTAGCGCTGGCGGGGCAACTACCGTTGGAATAGTTTTCACCAGCACAATCATCCGCGGTAGACCAGTTGCAGTAATCATAAGCTTGATCATCCTGGAAGCCTACTACTACTGGCCAGCCATAGTTTTTACCCGCCATAATGAGGTTCACTTCATCATCCGTATTTGGCCCGTGTTCATCGGAATAGAGTAGCCCGTTACTGCCAAAGACGATTCCCTGGGCATTTCGATGGCCAATGGTGTAAATATGGGAGCGTACGCCACCAAAAACCGGGTTGTCGTCAGGAATCGATCCGTCGGTATTCAAGCGGAGCATTTTACCCGGATAGTTCGCCCAATCTTGTTGGTCCACTTCTTCCTGCGTCGGCAATACTTGAGAAAGGATTGGATTACAATAGTTTCGGT
>JBCDGT010000635.1:0-3093 GCA_038750915.1 Bacteroidota bacterium | reverse complement strand
ACATTGAGCGGATCGAGGTACTAAAAGGCCCTATCGGTAGCCTCTACGGGGGCACGGGTGCTTTTGCCGGTAATATTAATGTGATCACCAAACGGCCACTCAAGGAATTTGAAGGTGAAATTACTGCTTTCGTTGGTTCCAACGATTTCTATCGCTTGCAAGGTGATATTGGCGGTCCGCTATCCGAAGATGGTACCCTGCGGTATCGACTCAATGCGGTAGCGGAATCTGCAGGTAGCTTTCGGGAATTTTTCGATTCGGAAAAATACGCCGGAGCTGGCTCGATTGAGTGGGAACCCTCCAACCGGACCTTAGTTCGACTAGATGCCAGTTACCTAAGACGGATTTATACTTTCGAGGAAGGTCTGCCTTTGTTGGACGGTAGCCTAGCTTCAGGACTCACTACCTTTGACCTGCCGATCAGCCGAACGTTCGCCGATGAAGACTCCGAACCCGCACGAGAAAGCAAGGTAAACATCGGTATCGAAGCAGAACACCAACTGATAGACGATCTATCTCTACGAGTGGCGGGCCTGTATACAAATTATCCGATTGACATCGGGTCCTCGCGGGTCAGCCCGAGTGTTCAGGAAGATGGGCGTACCGTTGATCGGATAACCTTTGAAGGGCCACAGTCGCAACATTGGTTCACGGCCCAGACCGACCTTATTTACCGCACGGAGAAAATTGGTAAGGAAACGGTTTTTCTGCTGGGCTATGAGCATTTTAACAATCGCTACGAGTACGATGCGCAGACGCGTACGCTCGGAACGCTCGATCTTATTACTGGGGATCGAAATCCACCGCCTGCTGGTGGTTTAGCTCCTGCGTTTTCAGGGTTTTCGTCCTACAACGGGAATGCGGTATATGCCCAGGTTTTCTCGCAGGTTACGGACAGACTCGCCTTACTGGCCGGACTACGGCAAGATTGGCAGACGAATGACGGACAATTCAACGGTGAAGGAGAGGCCATCTCAGGCGACCAACTATCGCCCCGCTTCGGCGCAACTTACGCGTTGACCAACTCGACCAGGCTGTTTGCGAATTACGGTACGAGCTTTACGCCCAACTTTGCGCTTAATATTGACGGGGAGGTATTCGAGTCCGATCAAGTACGCCAAATAGAGTTTGGGCTGCGCCAAGAACTGTTTAACAATAAAGCCCTTTTCACCCTGGCTGCCTTTGACATCGAGCGTTCCAACGTAGTCATTCCCGACCCCAATGAATTTTTCCGCCAAATAGCGGCCGGACGCCAATCAAGCCGAGGCATAGAATTTGACTTTACCGGGCGTATCGTACCGAGCCTAGAGACCATCCTCACGTATGCGTATAATCATACAGAAGTTACGGAGGAAGACGATCCTAATTTCGGACAAACCTTAGCTGCTGCTCCCGAGCATAGTGCCTCTGTATTCGCCCGTTACGCTTTTGGAGGTAATCCCGACCAGGGATTCAGCGTGAACGCCGGCTTGGTGTACAATAGTGACATAGAAGCGTCATTACCCAATAGTATCGTGATTCCAGCGGCAGCTCGCCTAGATATTGGTGCAGCCTATTCACTGGAACGTTGGCGACTGGGTCTTAATGTGAACAATATCTTGGATGAAAAACTCTACGCAACCAATTTATTCGCACTTTTTCCTCAAGCACCTCGTACTGGCGTCTTAACGCTGAGTTATCGCTTCAAAAAATAGCTATTTATGAACGCTGCACTTGCCTTAAACGACGTCACCAAGCACTACGACAATCGGGTTGTCGTTGATGACTTATCACTAGCTGTTTCTAGTGGTAGTGTCACCGCCCTGCTTGGCCCTAATGGAGCGGGGAAGACCACCACGATGAAGATGTGCGCTGGGCTTATCTCACCGGATGCTGGTTCCATATCCATTGCTGGTCATAACCTAGTCTCTTCACCTACCGAGGCGAGACAGGCTATGACTTTTCTGCCCGAGAACGTCGCCCTTTATCATGAACTTACGGGTCGAGAAAATCTCTCCCATCTACTTGAGATTGGGACAGGAGTAAAACTTTCCAGCGACGATCTAGATGAAGCTTTAGCTGCGGCAGGACTTCCGGCTGATGCGTTCACACGACGAGCATCTACTTATTCAAAAGGAATGCGGCAGAAGGTCGGAATTGCAATCGCACTAGCTAAAAAAGCAAACCTTTTGCTCCTTGATGAGCCGACCAGCGGACTTGATCCACATTCGGCCGCTGAATTTAATCGGTCACTACGTGAGGTGGCCAAGCGTGGTGTTGGTATCCTCATGGCAACTCACGATATCTGGCGGGCACGAGAGGTAGCTGACCGAATTGCCATGATGGTTCGTGGGAAGATTGTTCTTGAACTTGATCCCAAAGGGCTCTCTGCCGAAGAGATTGAGCGGCGCTTCTTTCTTCAAATGCAATGAACACAACCATACTCATAGCCCGGAAAGAGATTAAGGTAGCCCTGCGCGAAAGGTTGGTGGTCGTACTGGGGGGTATCATACTATTGCTGCTGGGGGTAGCTTTGTACGCGGGTTATCTGGCTTACCAGCAGCAGCAGACCATCATCACCCAGATTCAGGCAGAAAAGCGACAGGAGTGGCTCAACCAGGGCGATAAGCACCCGCATATTGCCGCGCACTACGGCACCTTTGTGTTCAAACCCAAAACGATGCTCAGTCTCTTTGACTTTGGCCTGGATGCCTACACCGGCACCTCAAAGTATTTGGAGGCGCATCACCCACACGAATTTATGTTTCGGCCCGCCCAGGATCATAGCAGTATGATCCGTTTTGGGGAGCTGAGTGCGGCTTTGGTGTTGCGGGTTCTGGTGCCTTTGCTCATTATCTTTCTGGCTTTTGCTTCATTCACCCGCGAGCGGGAAAGTGGTACCCTCAAACTGCTGGTGGCCCAGGGCGTTTCCTTTTCCACGCTCACCTGGGGAAAGATTCTGGCGTATAGCATCCTACTAGTGGCTATGCTTTTGCCCTTTTTGCTGGGAATTGTGATGCTGTCCTTGGCGAACACTCATCAAGAAACGATCCCGGATGTAGTTACCCGAGCGACACTTCTGGCTTTCGTGTACGGAGTGTACCTGTTTCTCTT
>JBCDGT010000634.1:0-3105 GCA_038750915.1 Bacteroidota bacterium | reverse complement strand
TTGCAGTTTAGTGAAGCGGACCCGTTCTAGATCACCGGCTTTGAGGGCAAAAGCGAAGTTTTCGAGCATCTCAAAGTCCTTCAGTTCTCCATTTTCAATACCAATACCCGCTAATACTCTTAGTTTTTCGTAATCGAAGACCCCTTGTTCATCAAAGTAGGCCTGGATGAATAGACGTGCATCCATCTTTCCTTCTAGGTTCTCCGCAACCAAGACTTCCTGTCCAAAATTCTCCGATTGTTCGAAGAATTTTTCTACGTCAATACCTTTCGCGGTAATTCGCCCTTCTACCCTTTGGAGTTCCTGGAAGTAGACTTCCCCAGCGAGCTTCAACTCCCCGTCCATCGCATTGGTTAGGCCGCGAACGTCCAACTGCCGGGGTGTAAAAATGAGTTGGCCACGGAAGTTTTCCCCTTCTATCTCGCCGTAGTTCCACTCCTCCACTTCGGCATCAAAGCGACCGCGGAGGAGATCGGTAATCTGCGCCCTACGCACCATAGTCTTGGCCCGTAGGCTATCCGTAGTTCCAGTGGCTTCAGCCATTTCTTGCTCCTCCTCCGTCGGGCCGGCCAAAAGGAGTAATTCATCAAGGTCGATAGACTCACCAGTAAGGCGGGCATCAAATAATAGCTCCGCATCCTGCGAATTGAGAGAATCTGCAAATAGGACGGGAATGAGGTTAGTTGCTCGACCGGTAAAACTAATCTCCGTTCCCGGCCCGCTGAAACTCAGGTCCGTCAGTTCTAATTCGTTATCACGCAATTCGAGGGTACCAGCGGGAAAGGCTAATTCTCTTTCATTGACGATAAGTTCCCCATCTTCAAAGGTCAGGCGACCGGCTGCAGCTACCTTCCCGATGGTTCGTGGGCGCAGCATATCCACGTACCTCCCCCGTAGGCGGAGATCTTCAATCCGGACGAAACCGTCTCCTTCAGTTAGGGGGCTTTCCCCTAGAATCGCCGGCAAAACGCCGAGAGGTAAAGTACCATTTGCCGAAAAATCAACCTTGGGGTCCTCCAGGTCCTGTACGTTGAGGGACATGGTAAAAGGTTGATTACGAAACATCCCGGTCAATTCATCGATAGCGACAGACTGCACCCCACCCCGTACACCATCGAGGTAGGCAAAACGTGCTTTTAGGTTAAGTTTCCTAACGCCAACATTGGTTCGAGGGCTGCCGACCCGACCGTTAGAAAAGGTCAGATTACCATCGATTTTGGGGTACTTTCGCTGGGTCCACTCCCCAATAATACTGCCCGCAACGGCCAGTTCACCCCGGGTTTCCAGCTCATTAAGGCCGCCAACGTAGGCCGGTGGGATTAGGGCAATAACGTCCTCAAGGCTGCCCGAAGCACTTTCGATCCGGAGGTCGGTGAATAAGCCATCCTTGGTGGAAGTCAACTCCCCAACCACACTTAATTCGAGATCACCAGCTTCTACACGTAGGGGAGCAAAAACATACTTCTCGTTTTCGTTATCAACCCTAGTTTGGGAGGTGAGGATGAGGTCTTGCTCGTTGAGCAAGCGGTCGCCTGCCTGATCGAGGTAATAGACCTGGAGTTTAGTATCGGTAGAGAGTAGGTACTGGTCGGCACCAAAGTCTCCGGTAAAGGTGGCAAACTCCACATTTCCGGCCAGGTCGAGTTGTAGCTGTTGATCGCGAAAAATAACCTCAACGCCTCGTAAGCGCGCATCGGCAATATTGAATTCCGTCGCTTCCGCCTCGGGATCAACGGATGGTGTTTCTCCGACGGGTGTATAGCCCATAAGTTGGTAGTTGGTATTGCCGTCTACGTCCGTGAGTAATTGCAATTTCCCGTCTTCCACCACGATTTCCTCTACTCGGATTTTACCAAACAAGCTGCCCATATCCAATAGGCAAGCGACTCGCTCAGCAATTAGGAGTTCACTACCATCACTTCCTTCCACCCGTACATCTTGTAGATTAACGCTGACATTAGGGAAGCTACGGAGAAACGCCAGGTCGTATTTCCCTACCTGGATTTCCGTCTGTAAGTTCTTATTCAAAGAATTAACTACGGCCCGAGCAATAGGATCCCCAAAGAAGGAAACTGCAATGATTACCAAAAGCAGCAGCAGGCCAATAGCTAGGCCAAAATATTTGAGCGCACGCATGGGCAGTGTTTTTCAAAACGGGACTAAACATTCGAAGGGACAGACTACACTACCCCATCTCCGAGCTTCTTTTTAATTCCACTATTCCCACCGGCAACTTATAACGCTTCGCTCGCGGAGCGAGCATTAACCGAACATTGCACCTGCGGCCGCGCCCTAAAGCTCAAAGTCGGGCACTAAACTAAGGAGTTTGCGCAATGCTTCCCGCCGGGGTTCCGTCAGAGGAACGAGGGGAACACGGAGGTAATTGCGACAAAGCCCCAACATAGAAACTGCCGCCTTAATACCTACGGGGTTGCCTTCCACGTAAAGCAAAGGGTGGATATCTAGGAGGTCGAAGTTGAGTTTGCGGGCAGTGGGGAAATCACTCTTCAGAGCGGCATTGACCATGCGGCTAAAATGCGATGGTAAGGCATTAGCGATGACGCTGATGCCACCGTGTCCTCCCATAGCAATGATGGCCGCCGTAATGGGGTCCTCTCCCGAAAGTACACCGAAATCTTCGCGGCAATGTTTCAGGATTTCCACGGATTGTTCCATCTTACCACTAGCTTCCTTGACGGCGGCAAAGTTCTCCGAGGACTCAGAAAGCCGGAGAATGGTTTCGGGTAATACATTGCTGCTGGTGCGGCCGGGAACATTATAAATGATAACGGGAACCGGACTGACGTCGGCTACCCGCATGAAGTGCTGATAAATGCCTTCCTGAGGAGGTTTACTGTAAGCAGGGCTACTCGACATAATCCCTGCGACTCCGTCAAAATTATAATCCCTGATGGCGCTTTCAAGTTTTTCGGTGTAGTTACCACCAAAGAAGCCAGCAACAACGGGAACACGGCCAGCTACGTGGTTGAGGGTAAAGTCAAGAATTTGCCGGCATTCTTGGGCACTTAAGGTAATGGCTTCGCCCGTAGTCCCTAAGCTAACCAGGTAATCTACCCCTCCTTTAATTACATAGTCGATAATTTG
>JBCDGT010000633.1:0-3106 GCA_038750915.1 Bacteroidota bacterium | reverse complement strand
TTGGGGAAGAGGTCACAGACATAGTGAAGTAGTAAGATCACTTCAATAATGGCTGTGGTCTCTTTTTTGTTAAAGTTAAATATCGGACACCCTACCTCCGAGTGTTCGGATAGATTATCTAGTCTGTTAAATATTTCTACCTATTTCACTCCCGTAGAATCGAAATTGTCGAAAGTTGAGGGTTTCTTTGTGCTGCTAGATGAATAGGACCTTATCACCCTACTTACTCATTTGTTCTTATGGTTAGTGTAGAAATAACGATAACTCCTAGATAAAAAAACCCATGGGGTAGCAGAGTAACCAACTTAGGTGCGATATTGCGCACTATATCTACCGACCATGCTCCGCTATTTACCCCTTATCTTTTTATTCGCCGCTTGTGCGGGTGATCCCCTTGCTGTAGAAATCATTGATTCGCCCACTACTACCACCAGTGAAGTTGATCTTACGGAAATTCTCTACGAAAGTGACGGCCCCCTCAGAGGCACCAAAGAATTACTCCCGGATCATAAGGACCTTACCCTAAAGCTCTCTTTTCGGGTAGAGGAAGGAACCAACGCCACGCTGAATCTACAGGGTAAATATCCTATTGCTTTACCTGAGGTAAGTACTTCGGGTGGTGACCCAATAATTCCGGCAAAAGCAAGTGATGGTATTTGGCACGATTTGGAAGTTGTTTTCCTTGCCGCTACCGAAAATACACCGCCTATTTTTTCGGCCGTATACTTGGACGATAACCTCGTATACTACCAACAGGAACTCATCCCAGTAGAAGGCCCCGCAGGACCACTAACGGTTACTGTCCACTCTGGCGGACTGGAGCTTTCAAATTTGCGGCAGGCGCCAATTTCTGGCCGTACCTCTGGTCTGGATGATAAAGGGGAGATTGACTTGAATATTCCCTTACTCCGATATGAGTTTTACGATATCGAGCCCGGCACTAAAGACGTTAGGGACTGGGCCCAGCGAAGCCCAACCAAGACGGGCTATATCAATCGTTTTGATCTAGATAATATTTTAGCTGGTAGTAAACGCTACGCCCTGCGTTTTTACGGTCAATTGGACATCCCTTCTCCCGGAGAATACCGTTTCCATGATTTTACCCCTTTGTTGGGAAGAGTCTATATCGATGATAACTTACTCTTAGATCACGGTCAACCCGGTGCCGGGAGGTCCGTCTCTAAAAGTGTAGAATTGGCCGAAGGGGTACACGAGGTTCGGGTGGAACTCATCCAGCCTGGTGGTGGTTGGAATCGTTTTAACCTTAATTACGTAGCTCCAGGGCAAAAATCTCGCCTACTCAATTCTATGGCCGGAGATAAAGCTATTGCCACTCCCGGAGCATCGACTCCCATGGTTATCGAGACAGAACAGATCCCCTACCTACTGCGTAGTTTCTTGTATTTCCCAAAGCCAAAAGTCTACGAGGAGGCCAGCAAGCGTACTCACGTAATCAGTGTAGGAGAGCTTAATGGACCACACTATTCTTTAGACCTCCAAACTGGGGCCTTACTCCAGGTTTGGCAGGGGGAATTTGCCGACGTCTATGATATGTGGAATGGCCGGGGGGAGCCACAGGTAATGCGCCCACTGGGTCCAGCCCTAACTTTTGCTGGTAGCCCGCAGTGGGCCACCTCTGCTACTAATCCCTGGCCACTGCACCCTGAACAGCCTGATGAAGATGACTTCCAACACGACTACCACGAACTTGATAATGTTGGCCGGCCCACTTTCGTTTATACGTTTAAAGACAGCTCCGTTAGTGATAAACTAGAGCCTAGAGGTGTTGGCGTACTACGTCGCGAACTTACCAACAGTGGCACCTCAAAGTACACTTTGGTCGCTGCTGCCCGCCAGATTACCGAAACTGCTCCGGGAGAATTTGAATTACAAGGACCAGGGATGCGACTTAAAATTGAAAGCTACGACGGTAGTGGTCTTACACTACAACGCAATGGAAACCAGCAGCACCTGATTGCCGAAATTCCTACGGCGGGTCATATCCGTTACTCGCTTAGCTGGTAATTCGTTTTTCTGAACTAGCAATCCTTTTCCCATCCTCTTTAGTCGCCTTCCCCCAAGTCGGCATTAAGTAAAGCAATCATGCTAAAAAATATTTCTCTACTCCTTACCCTTATCTTGAGTGTTTCCCTCTTTGCCCAGCAAGAGTCAGACTATTACGAACTTGAAAAAATAGCCATTCCGGTTGACATTAAACTCGAAGTAGGGGGAATGGACTTCATGGCCGATGGCCGTTTGGCCGTTTGCACTCGGCAGGGGGAAATTTGGTTAATTAGCGACTTGGACGACGAGGCGTCCTACGTACGCTTTGCTCGGGGCCTGCACGAGCCACTGGGTCTTGCGGTGAATGGCGGCAAAATTTATGTCTCTCAGCGGGGAGAGGTTACCGAATTGGAAGACACTAACGGAGATGATCGTGCAGATCGCTTCCGGACGGTGTACGAACTTCCCTTGACGGGTAACTACCACGAATATCACTATGGCCCCCTGTTTCGGCCTGACGGGACAATGATGGCCACCCTCAACGTCGGTTGGGAAGGTGGCGGTGTTTCCAAATCCAAGTGGCGTGGCTGGATGATGCAGTATGACCCAAAGGACCAGCAACTTAAGCCATTTGCTGTAGGCATGCGCAGCCCCGCTGGCTTTGGCACCAACGCTGAGGGAGATATTTTCGTCGCCGAAAACCAGGGCGACTGGATTGGCTCCGGTCGAATTACCCACCTGGCTAAAGGTGACTTTGCCGGCCATCCAGCGGGCCTTGCCTGGGTAGATGAACCCGGCTCGCCAGTAGAGTTGCGCAAGGAAGATGTTACCGATGATTTTAAGACCATGTATGCAGCGCGCGCTGCCTTGGGCAACGTGAAACTACCCGCCGTCTGGTTTCCGCACGGGATTTTAGGCATTTCCACGGCCGCTATCCTGACCGATAAAACCGAAGGTGCATTTGGGCCCTTTGCCGGTCAGCTGTTCGTCTCCGATCAGGGCCAAAGTAAAATTATGCGGGTGGCGATGGAGAAAGTAAACGGAGAGTACCAAGGCGCTGTATTCCCCTTCCGCGAAGGCTTTAGCTCGGGCCTGCTCCGTC
>JBCDGT010000632.1:0-3108 GCA_038750915.1 Bacteroidota bacterium | reverse complement strand
GTTCTGCCGGAACTACCTTTTTTGGTAGTAATGATGATTACCCCGGCGTTGGCTCGGGTACCGTAAATCGCTGCGGCAGAAGCTCCTTTAAGTACTTCCATACTCTCGATATCGTCGGGGTTAATGTCCGCCAAGCGGTTAGATGCCCCTTCCTCGGTTCCACTATTTGCTCCTGATGCGTTGCGAGAACCACTCGGAATTTCCACGTTGGAGATATACACGCCATCGACAATGATGAGCGGTTGGTTATTCCCGGAAAGAGAAGAAATACCCCGTAGACGAATAGCATAGCCACCACCAGGGGCCCCAGTCGTCTGAGTAATATTAACCCCAGTCATTTTGCCGTAAAGAGCCCCATCAACCGTTTGCTGGCTAGTTGCTCCCGTAAGTTCCTCGGCACTTACGGTAGAAACGGCATTGGCCAAATTTGATCGCTTAACGGTAGAAGCCAAGCCGGTGACGACAATTTCATCCAGGTTAGCAACGTCCTCCTCCATGGTAAGGGAAAGGTTACCAGTGCTAGGGGATACGTCAATCACTTGGGTGGAAAAACCGGTGTAACTCAATCGCAACTGGGTTTTCCCCTCCGGGACGTTGACCGTGAATTGGCCGTCAATGTCCGAAACGGTTCCAGAGGTAGTTCCCACCACTTGGATGGAAACACCAATTAAGGGGACGTCTTCGGTATCCGTAATGGTACCGGAAACGGTGTATTGTGCCAGCAAGCCGGCCTGAGTGATGAGGGCAAAGACTAGTAGTAGTCCAACCCTTTCCAGATTAAATCGCATATGAATATGTAGTGAGTAATCAAATGATAGTGGTACGTCCAGCATTGGATCGACCACTAAATACGCTGGTTACTACAACGAATTCTCGATTTGGTTCGCGGCCTTACTCACAATATTAAATTGTGTGAAAAGCCGCATTATGTTAAAACATCTATGCTGATTGCCTTAAAAAGGCAATTCCTATTTCTTCGATTGTTTTACTGACTTCACGATAGGGGTGCCCCGATTCCTTCACGTAGTGGCTACCATCATAGTGATAATTCGCCTGTACTTTGCGGTGGGTCTCCTTGGTAAGGAAGGCTTTGCTGCCCGTAATTCGGGCCCTCAGCCCTTCGAGCGGCCAGAGTAGTGCTGACTGCCAGGCGGGCATACGACGTGTTGGGGGACTAACCCGAATACTTCGAGCTACCCGAGCCAATAGCTCTCGCCAGCTCATATTTGCGCCGTTGAGCAAAAAACGATCCCCATTGATATTGCGTCCCAAAACGAAGAGCGTAGCATCGACTACGTCACGCAGGTCGACGAATCCAGCTGTTCCCTCGGGATAAAAATGTCGTTCCTGGGTAGCTATTCGCCAAAATGAGGAGGTATTTTGTCCCGTCCAATCACCGACACCGAGCATTGTCGAAGGATAAAGAACAGCTACGGAAAGCCCTTCGGCCTGCCCCCGCCAAACCTCCCGTTCGGCGGCGAATTTACTTTCCGCGTAACTTGAATTGGGCCGTTCCGCTGGCCAGCGATCTTCCAGGGTGATTACTGGTCCGCCGCTAACCCGGTTGAGGACAGCTACCGAACTTAGATGAATCAGCCGTTCAACTCCGGCCTCTAGGGCCATATTGACTAGGTTGGCCGTCCCCTCTCCATTTACGAGCAGCAAACGGTCGCGGTCCGAACTTTGGTAAGAGACTAAGGCCGCCACGTGGATGATCGTATCGATACCCGCACAAGCCTCCAATAAGGAGTTCGGATCATTAAGGTCTCCGTAAACGATTTCGCAGTGAGCACTCAGTTTCGCCAGCTCGCTAACGTCGGACTGTTCTCGTAAAAGTGCACGGAAAGCTTGGTCGCTTGCCGCCAACCTGCGTGCAAGAGCAAGGCCAAGAAAGCCAGTAGCGCCGGTGAGAAGAATGGAGGCCATAATAAAGGTTTTAGAGAAGCTGACAACTAAAAAAAACGGCGCCATTCACTGTGTCCCCCCTAGCCCCCGTAGCGGAGGCTAGGGCATTGGGAATACCGTTAACGCGAAATAAGGCAGCTAGGGCAATGAGGGCGGCTTCCTTAAAATCACCGGTCGTTGTAGAAGAAGTCACAAACTCAAGGGTGGGGTTATCAACATCTTGGGCGGCTTGGAGCTGACGCAGCAGAAAGTCGTTACGTGCGCCACCTCCGGTAACCAACACCTTGCTCACTTGTCCTTTTTCGGCACCTGCGGCAGCGCCCGCTTCTTCTAAATCCAGCGTAATTTTGACCGCCAACCACTTAACATAAGAATGCAGGCAGTCTTCCGTTTTCAATGTGTGGTCATTTACTAATGGCCACTGTTGCTCCCGCACCCAACCATTATCTAATGATTTCGGAAAAGGGAGATCGTGATAGGGTAAGCTTGCCATTTTGGGCGCAAACGCAGGTGCCAGCCGTCCTTTTGCGGCCAGGGCTCCACCGGCATCGTAGGCTAGCCCCTCGCGGGCTGCGAGCCGGTCCAATATCTGGCAACATCCGCTAATATCGCCAGCCAAGTAAGAGCCATCTGGTTGGCGGACACTGAGGTTGGCAATGCCTCCCAAGTTTAGAAAAGCCGAGTACTCGGGAAAAAGGTACTTATCGGCCAGTGGTGCCAATGGGGCACCCTGACCGCCTGCCGCAACGTCAGCCCCGCGAAATTCCGTCACTACGGGAAGACCTACCCGCCTTGCGATGGCCGCTCCATCTCCAATTTGGGTCGTAAACCCACGCTCAGGATCGTGGAAAACCGTATGGCCATGGCTACCGATTAGTGACGGCCGGTGGTCAGGGTGTTGCTCTAAAAAGTGCTGCGCTCTTTGGCCAATCCATTGCCCCAGATCCGTATGTAACCGCCAGAGTTCGCGCCCCGGCAAGGCGGGAGCAGAACGTAACCGCGCTCGCCACTGTGGTGGGAAGGGATCCGTCTCGGCGGCAATAATATCCCAATGGGGAACTAACCGCGGGCCTTCCGTATCCAGTTGAAAAGAGCAAATGGCCAAGTCCAGCCCGTCAAGAGAACTGCCCGACATAATACCAAGCACTCGCTGCGCTGAAGTTGGCAATGCTTTATTCTTTTTTCATCGTCATGGTGTACTCC
>JBCDGT010000631.1:0-3109 GCA_038750915.1 Bacteroidota bacterium | reverse complement strand
GAGTTCGAAGAAACGGTCAATAAGACCATCGCTTCGATTACTAAGTCTCCGGATTTCGTGATCCGTCACCTGGATAATGAGCGCGTGGAAGAAAGTCGTTCTACCTGGATACCGATGGTTGCATTAGTGGTGATCAGTAGCTTTTTGATCGTCAACATTGCCCTGGGACTCTTCGGTGTATTATGGTATAACATCAGCCGACGACGGGCAGAAATTGGTCTACGCCGCGCCTTAGGGGCCAGCCAAGGGAACATCATCCAGCAATTCATGGGTGAGATCCTTTTGATCACCAGCTTGGGTATGATCTTAGGCTTATTTTTTGCGATTCAGTTTCCCTTGCTCAAGGTCTTTGAAATTCCAGCCAGCAATTTCTATTTTGCGATGCTATCGGCAGCAGGTATCATTCTGGCCATCGTCGGATTGTGTACCTTCTACCCGAGCTACCAGGCCTCGCTTACGCATCCATCGACGGCCTTACACGAGGAATAATGAGTAAAAAACCCCATATCCTGATTGTATACGATGACCGGGCCGTTTGTTCAGCGGTTAGCTTGTTACTCAAGCGGTCCGGTTTTTCGAGTAAAAGTATCTACCGCCCCCAGGAAGTGCTCCCTTACTTGGAGGAAGAAGCCGTGGATTTGGTCATTCTGGACATGAACTTCATGGTGGCCACCACCGGTAAGCAGGGCCTTGATTTACTTCGTAAAATTAAAGCCCTCCGTACCGACCTTCCAGTAATCTTGATGACGGGTTGGGCGACCGTGCAACTGGCCGTAGAAGGTATGAAATTGGGTGCCAGTGACTTCATGGCTAAGCCCTGGGATAACAAGGAATTACTGAAGTCGGTTCGCACCATTCTGGAACTACAAAATAGCCAGAAAGCCGAGCTCCCTACGGAGAAAGCCCTCAACTTCAACCACATCATAGGGCAGCACCCACGCTTATTGGAAGTGTTGGCCATCGCCAAGCGAGTCGCGAAAACGGATGCGCCGGTATTAATCGTCGGCGAAAGCGGAACGGGTAAGGAACTCATTGCTGAAGCCATTCACTACGAAAGTCAGCGCAACGAGCGTCCCTTCGTCAAGGTCAACCTCGGGGGAATCTCTTCCACCCTCTTCGAAAGCGAACTCTTTGGGCATAAGAAAGGCGCCTTCACCGATGCCGTGAGCGATCGACAAGGTCGCTTCCAACTGGCGGATACCGGGAGTATTTTTCTGGATGAAATTGGCGAACTAGCCTTAGAGTCGCAAGTCAAGCTGCTCCGGGTTTTGCAGGAAAAGACCTTCGAGCCCCTCGGCTCTAGTCAAACGCTACGTACTGACGTGCGCGTGCTTTCGGCGACTAATAAAAAGCTGGAAGAAATGATTAGTGAAGGCACCTTCCGGGAGGATTTGTTCTACCGTATCAACCTGATCAAGATCGAGGTGCCGCCCTTGCGCGAACGTCGCGATGATATTCCACTGTTGGTCGATTTCTTTCTCGGGCATCTGCGTACGGCCCACGACCGGCCGGACCTGCAAGTGAGCCCCGCCGCCTACCAATGGTTGAAGCAGCAACACTTTTCGGGCAATATACGTCAGCTCAAAAACTTGGTAGAACGTACGGTGCTGATCTCCGCTTCGGACCAATTGGAAGAGGCAGACTTTGCTCGCCATTACTTGGAAAAGGGTCAGAAACAGGAATTACCGGCGGTAGGAAGTTTATCTTTAGAGGAATTGGAAAAACGCATGGTCATCAAGGCCATGGAATTTCACGATCAGAAAGTAAGCCAAGCGGCTAAGTCTTTGGGCATCACCCGCTCGGCCATGTACCGCAGACTCCAGAAATACAACATACCGTATGACCAGTCGAGTTAAGTTCTTCCTCTTTGTGGGCTTTGTCTTAGTACTCTTGGGCGTCCTCTCTTATTTGCTGCTCAAAGAACAACCGTACTATTTCATGGCCGCCGAACTGGGCATCATCTTACTCCTTTTTTGGGCCATTTATTTATATCGCAGCCTCACTCGTACCGGCCGATTGCTCTCCACCGGCTTGGATGCCATTGAAGACAAGGACTTTAATCTAACCCTCGTAAAAACGGGAACCAAAGATCTCGATCAATTGATTGAAGTCTACAATCGGATGATGGAGAATATCCGCACCGAGCGGGTCGCCGTGCAGGAACAACACTATTTCTTGCAGAAGATGATCAACGCCAGCCCCGATGGGATCATTATTCTGGACTACGATCATCGCTTGAATCAATTTAACCCACGGGCCGCGCAGCTCTTTGCGCTGGAAAACGAGCACCTCCAGAAACCGCTCCATACGTTAGAGCACCCCTTCTTACGACGTATTGCCCAACTAGAACCGGGGGCCTCTACCCTACTCCAAACGGACAATAGCCAACGCTTCCGAGTGGAGGTCGCCTCCTTCGTACACCGTGGCTTTCCAAGGACGTTCGTACAAATTCAGGAGCTCTCTAAGGAATTATTGGAGACCGAAAAACGCGCCTACGGTAAGGTTATCCGCATGATGGCCCACGAGGTTAACAACTCCATTGGAGCCATCAATTCTATTCTGGAAACCATTCATCAGATGGAAGAATGGGAGCAGATCGAAGACGGAGCCGAATGGAAGGAAAGCCTGGCCATCGCCATGGAGCGCAACGAGCAATTAAACCTGTTTATGCGCAATTTCGCCTCGGTCATCCGTCTCCCCGAGCCACAGTTGGAGCGCATCGAATTGCAAAAACTCCTCCAACGATTAGGGCTGCTGATGCAGGTACAGTGGGAGCAGGAGCAGATCACCTGGCAGATTGACACCCCCGCTATTCCAGTGGCTGTTTCTATAGATCCGCAGCAGATGGAGCAGGCTCTTTTAAACATCATGAAGAATGCGGCCGAGTCCATTGGCGAGGGTGGCCAGATTCGGGCGGTGATCCAGGCTAACCCCTGGGCTTTGATTATTGAAGACAACGGCGCGGGTATTGCACCCGAGGATGCCGATCAGCTCTTCACCCCCTTCTTTAGCACCAAACCTACGGGCCAGGGCGTTGGACTGACGCTAGTCCGAGAAATCTTAATCAACCACGGTTTTACCTTCTCTCTAAAAACCGATCCAGACGGTT
>JBCDGT010000630.1:0-3111 GCA_038750915.1 Bacteroidota bacterium | reverse complement strand
TGGAGATCCTGCTTAGGCCCTACGTAGATGACGGGAACTGGGTTTGTCGTATGGGCAGTATGTACACTTCCGTCTTCATTGCGCATTACGTCTGAGTTGCCATGATCGGCAATGACGATAGTGTGGTAACCCGTTTCTTGGGCTGCGGCTAACAACCGCCCAAGGCACTCATCGACTACTTCTGCAGCTTTAACGGCTGCCTCCCAAACGCCAGTATGGCCTACCATATCGGTGTTCGCATAATTGAGACAAATAAAATCGGGGGTATGCTCATAGATGTCTTTGATGATCGCTTCCGTAACGCCGTAAGCACTCATTTCCGGCTTCTCATCGTAAGTTTCCACATCTCGTGGGGAGTCAATAAGGATGCGGCGCTCACCCGGGAATTCGTCTTCTTGCCCGCCACTGAAGAAAAAGGTCACGTGGGCGTATTTCTCCGTTTCGGCAATCCTGACCTGAGTTCTGCCCGCTTTACTTACCACTTCTCCCATAGTCATGGTGAGGTCGTCGGGCGTAAAGAGCACTTCGACCCCTTTGAATTTTTCATCGTACTGGGTCATACACAGGTAACGAAGGTTCGGTAATCGCTGCATGTCTTGTTCCAGGAAGTCTTCCTGGGTAAGGGCACGGGTGATTTGGCGGGGGCGATCGGTCCGGAAGTTGAAACAAAGCACCACGTCACCATCCTTAATTGTTGTTCGAGGAGTTCCTGCGGCATCCGTAATTATAATGGGACGGATAAATTCGTCGGTTTGCCCTCCGTCGTACTGTTCTTGAAGGGTAGCAAGTACGTCAGTAGTTGCCTCTCCCTTAGCGTGCACCATTCCATCATAGGCAATGCGGATACGCTCCCAGCGGGTATCCCGATCCATGGCGTAAAACCGGCCGGTTACGCTAGCCAGTTCTGCTGGTTTTCCTTCCAGATGGCTAAGTAAAGTGCTTAAGTAGCCTTTGGCGGAGGTAGGAGCTACATCCCGCCCGTCCGTAAAGGCGTGAACAAAAACCCTTTCGTTGCCGGCATTGGTAGCTATATCGATTAGGCGGAGAAGATGGTTAAGGTGGGAGTGGACTCCACCATCACTTACTAAGCCCATTAGGTGGACGTCTTTACCGTTCTCACGGGCGTAAGTCAGTGCTTCCTGGAGGGCGACTAGTTTAGCTAGTTCACCGTCGCGAATGGCTTTATTGATCCGAGCAAAGCTTTGATAGACTACCCGGCCGGCCCCAATATTAAGATGCCCGACCTCAGAGTTTCCCATCTGCCCTTCCGGCAGGCCTACTTCTTCACCATAGGTGATTAGGGTGGCATGAGGGCATTCCTTATAAATCCGATCGTATATCGGAGTTTTAGCCTGAGCAATGGCATCAGCGGTCGGCCGATCACCGATTCCCCAACCATCGAGGATTACCAGCAGTGCTTTTTCGTTTTTCATCTTTTGGGGAGTGTCTTGCTAAAAGGCCGCAATTTACTGTCTCCTTTTTGAGTGCGGTCCTAAATCGGCAACGAATTAGCTTTTTCATACTCAATATGGATTAAAGGCAACTAATTCCTAACCAGATTTAACTATTTCTTAGCAATCCCCATGCTTATGGGGGCGTTTCGTTAGTGATTTTGGTGTGACATTTATGGCCAATCTCGTCTAATGATCAGTTGTTTAGGCCAAATAGCAGTGTTTACAACGCATAATCTCTGTTACTTTCCTAGACAAGTTGCCCCCGGGCAAGCAATTTCTTCACACCCAAATATTGCTCCCATGAAAACCATGCTCATCACCGTACTCGCTTTTTTCGGTGCCTTTTCTCCAGCAACGGAGCAAGCACCAGTTGCGTTGGACGACATTTGTAAGGCCATTGGCTTGGGTAACGTCGATCAACTCGCCGCCGTTATGGACGCTGAGGTAGAACTCAGCATTCTCGATAAAGAAGACCTTTATAGCCGTGAACAAGCAAAGGCAACTTTAACCAAATTCTTTAGTGGTTTTACCTCCACTAGCTTTGGCAAGGTACACCAAGGCGCTTCAAAGTCCGACGATGCAGAATACTGTATTGGTACCTTAACGACTAATAACGGCTCTTTCCGGGTATACATCTACGTCGCTAAGCACAATGACGGAATACTGTTGCAAGAATTGCGTTTTGATCGCAATTGATGCCTGACTACAACGATAAAATGTTAAAGCCGCCGCTTTTGACTGAGGTCGATAGCGGCGGTCCTATTTCTAGCTACCGCTTCTGATGACTTTGCCTCCTTTTCGTAGATGCTTAGGTCGAGGGATAACTTTGCTAGTAGTAGCCACGTTACTTTCGCAGCACAATAAAGATATTCACATCAAGACGACCGTTTTTTAACGGAACTACCCCTAAGAGTCGCACTGGTCTTTCATATTCCCCACAATTGCGTACTCTGGTAATATTTGCCTCTATTCTTATTATTTCCTGCGGCCCTTCCCCCAGCGGCCGAACCGGTGTGCTCTTCCCCGCCGGCTTTATCAAAACATAGCTTAACCATCCTCTTCTCGCCCAGAAGTTAACTGCTCCATTAGGGGCCTGGCATTGCACTGCCAAGTTGCTTCATGCTCGAGGGAAGAAACTTTTGTCGGCGGTAGTTATGGCCATTGAACACTTTATAACACGCTTTTATGTCTTGGAAAAAATTACTGTTACTAAGTGCGCTTTTGTGCGCCGCCATCTCTCTGCAAGCGCAAATTAATTCGAAGCAATTTGCCTCCCCTCCAACGGATGTTTTTCGTCCGATGAGTGCTAAATCTGCCGCGCCAATGGTGCGCGAGGAAATAAGTGAATACGGCTTGCTGGCAACCGACCCGGAAACTTACGCCCAGTTATTAGCTGCGGCTCCTAGCGAATGGACCCTCAATTTACCCGCAACGGAATTAACCCCAAAGGGCTTGACCCTGAAATTGCGGCGCAACTATCCGTTACAAATGGGGCTAAAAGTCCGTTTGGCCTCTACTGGAGGCTTCGCCGATAAGATTGATTTGGGGCATCACTATGTAGGGGAAATTGTCGGAGAACCCGGAAGCCGCGTTGCCCTTAGCCTGCTGGATACCGAAATGCGGGCTACAATTGACCGAACCGCTGGAGAGCGACTAG
>JBCDGT010000629.1:0-3134 GCA_038750915.1 Bacteroidota bacterium | reverse complement strand
TCTCAGTTTCCTAGTTGCTTACACTGATTGGTAACGGATGTGGCCGCTCACCCTCCACGACAAAGAGATCTATTCTAGGTTCCAGATGAGCGAGTAATTCCCTGCGAGTGGCTTCGTCATAGTTTTCCGGTACTTCCGGCGTTTCCAACCAGAGCACGTAGACAACAAGGCTTTCCGGCTGATCGGCCCGGCGCTTGGCTTCGGTCCAAAACCAGTAGTTGGAAGCCGTATTGGGGCGCAGCTTTTCGAGATAATACAGCCGGATGCGACTCCACCAGCGTTTACGCAGGGAAGCATCTACGATCTTGAGTAGCCGGTGGGTGTCGCTGAATTTTTTGGCGACGTGCGCCGCTAGTTGCGCCGGCGGCCGGCGTTTAGCCCGGTATTCTTTTCCGGCTTTTTGTCGTGGGCGGTAATTTTTTACCTCCATTAGCCAGAGCTTACCGTCGGGGCTCAGCGCAATAAAATCGACCCCCTTTAGTCCGTGGCCACTCAGACTTTGGTAGGCGACCGTATCGTCGAACTTGCGGACCACCCAGTCGTCCGGGAAGGTGAAGAGGAGGTCCGATTCAGTGAAAGTAGACAAGCGTTGTAGTTATCGATTGAAGCGAGAAGTAAGGTAGCTCATTTTCGAATCAAGGCAAGGTGCACGACGGGTATTGTGTATAATGAAATGCACTCTTGCCTGGTAGCGAGGGGTTCATGTGGGACTACGTCCCTTATCCACCCCACGCTCCTAACAACTCGCCCACAGGGGCTCTCCCATTTTATCTCAAGCCCCTTGGGGGGCGAATAGGTCTGAGTAAGGGGTGTCGGACGAGCTTAGCGAGTACAGAGCCCCTCGCTAAAACGTGCCATTTGTTATTCACACATGAGGGTACTTCAAGCCTCCTACTTCACCTCGCACCTACACTTCGGCAAGCCCAGTGGGGTCCGGTAGCGGCCAATAATTTAACTTACTACTGAATAAAATAATAAGTCTCCTTGGGGGAGCAACGTATCTTCGCGCGCAAAACGCTAAAAGACGCCGGTGGCCAATAAATATTTTGATCTGATCGACCAGACGTTCGATTTTCCGCAGAATGGTTTCGACCTGGAAAATGGATACCTGACTTTCAATAACATCCGACTCATTCACTTGATTCGGAAGTATGGTACTCCGCTAAAACTCACCTACCTTCCCTCCATCGGGCGTAAGGTGAAACAGGCGAGGAACCTGTTTCGGCGGGCGATGCGCGGCCAGGGCTACGCCGGGAAATACCGCTACTGCTACTGTACTAAAAGTAGCCACTTCGCCCACGTGGTCCAGGAGGTGCTGGATCACCAGGTGGACCTGGAAATTAGTTCCGCCTACGACGTAGCCCTCATTCGCCGGTTGTACGAGCAAGGTAAGGTGACTAAGGATATCTACGTCGTCTGTAATGGTTTCAAGCCGGATAACTACCTGGCCGCTATCGTCGGCCTGATCAACGACGGCTTTCACAACGTCGTGGCGGTAGTAGACAATGCTCACGAACTTGACTACTACAGCGAGCACGTCACGCAAAAATGTAAAATCGGGATTCGGGTAGCCACCGAAGAAGAACCCACCTTTGAGTTTTACACCAGTCGACTAGGCCTGCGTGGTGGTGACGTGATTCCACTCTTCAAGGACAAGATCAAAGATAACCCCAAACTGGAGCTGCACATGCTGCACTTCTTCGTGGATACGGGCATCAAAGACAGCCTCTACTACTGGGGAGAGCTAAAAAAAGCCGTCCGCCTCTACGGGGCCCTCAAGCAGGAGAGCGAACAGTTGCACGCCCTGAATATTGGTGGAGGAATGCCCATCCAAAACAGCTTGGGCTTTGAGTTCGACTACAAATACATGGTCCGGGAAATTGTTGCTAACATCCTCGAAGCCTGTGAAGAAATGGAGGTGCCGGAACCGGATATATTTACGGAATTCGGTAAGTACACCGTGGGGGAATCCGGGGCCACCATTTTTAGCGTTTTGGCCCAGAAGCAGCAAAACGACAGTGAAATGTGGTATATGATTGACAACTCCCTCATGACCACCCTGCCCGATGCTTGGGGCATCGATGAGCGCTTCATTCTCCTACCCATCAATAAGTGGCATCACGGCTACCGGCGGGTAAACATCGGTGGCCTCAGCTGTGATAACTCCGATTACTACAACTCCGAGGTACACGAAAGCCAGGTGTACCTACCTGAGAATAAACCCGATGACGCTGAGCCGCTTTATCTTGGTTTCTTCCACACCGGTGCTTACCAAGATAGCATTGCTGGATACGGCGGAATTAAGCACTGTCTCATCCCTAGCCCCCAGCACGTCATTATCGATCTCGATGATGAAGGTAACCTGGTGGATCGCCTTTTGGCCCCAGTACAATCGGCGGAACAGATGCTAACTATTTTGGGTTACGACAAGTGACGTTGACTTCCAGAGCGGTGGATCAAGCATCTCTGCGTAATTAGACGCTTACGCTTTTAGACGGCCTTCGGCCTATTATGAGGTATTCAAACTTTTCACACTAAAAGGCCAAATGCCGTCTAAAAGCACGAAGTGCATCTGAAAGCGTAAGCGTCTAGCAAAGTTTTAGCTTTCCATCTTTTGCATGAGGAAAACTGTTCAATACTAAATATTCATTACCAAATTTTAAATTTTCTTGATTCTCGCCGTTATTCCCGCCCGCTACGCCAGCACTCGTTTTCCCGGAAAGCCTTTGGCTGATTTGGCGGGACAATCCATGATTCAACGTGTGTACGAACGGGTAGCCGGTTGTGACCTGATCGACCAGGTCATTGTTGCTACGGATGATGTCCGCATCCTGGAACACGTACCCACTTTTGGTGGCCAGGTGGAAATGACGCGAGCCGATCACCCGAGTGGGACGGACCGGGTTGCGGAAGTAGCAGCGCGGCACCCCGAGGCTAAGGTAGTCGTCAACGTACAGGGAGACGAGCCCTTCATCGATCCGCGCCAAATTGAGGCCGTGGTACGTCCGTTTTCCCAGGTGGGGACGGATATTGCTACCCTAGCACACCCTATCTCCGAGGAACGGGCCTTGCTTTCGCCTAATGTAGTTAAGGTAGTACGCGATGCAGGTGGGCGGGCGCTTTACTTTAGTCGG
>JBCDGT010000628.1:0-3140 GCA_038750915.1 Bacteroidota bacterium | reverse complement strand
GTCAGCCTATCCTCAGAAACTAAAAATAGACTTGGCACAAGGTAGTCTACAAAGAAAAGATTACCAAGGACAAACGTACAATTTAAGGGGAGAGGCATTTATCCACAGCGAAGCTGGAGCAGTGATAGAACGCACTTAAGGTACTGAGGTGGCTTACTCGAAAAAGATTCGGTGCGGTAGAAAGGCTTGTCTATCCCCCTGATGCTTCTGATAACCCAACCTGGCACCCGCGTCCGCGCCAAATCAATGGCGGCAACTCACCATATCATCATAATAACCACCTGATTAAAGGCGAAAATGCCCTACCCCATTTCCCCCAAAGCCCGCACCAAAACGTCTAATTCTTCGGTACTCGTATAAACGTTCGGCGTAATCCGTACCCCGTGGACACCTGCGCCGTCGATGGCGACTGTCCAGATCCGATAATCGGTGAACAGGCGTTCCGCCAATTCATGGGGCGTTAGGGTGGTGACCCCTACGTTGGCAATGGCACAGGCTCGTTCAGGTGCTGCCGGCGTATTAATGCTTACGTGTTCCAGCTCCCGTACCCGTTCGGTCCAGTAGCGTCGTAAGTATCTTAGGCGGGCTTCTTTGCGGGCCGCCCCCAAGTGCCGGTAATAATCAATAGCGTCAGCAATGGCCAAATCCGTAGCGCAAGGATGGGTGCCGGTGTGATTAAGCCGCAACAGATCATTCTTTGGCGGCTCATGCTCGGGGAAGAGGGGCCAAATTTTCTCCGTCTTCTCCGGACGGATATAGAGCATCCCTGTCCCCAACGGAACACTCAGCCACTTGTGCAGACTGGTACCAAAGTAGTCGCAGTCCAGCTCGGGTAAATTAAAGTCTAGCTGGGCGAAACTGTGGGCACCATCTACCATTACTTCTACCCCTCGAGCGTGGGCCATATCACAAATTTTGCGCACGGGAAGTACCTGACCAGTTATGTTGATCAGGTGGCAAACCATCAGTAACTTCGTGCGTGGGGTGATGGCCCTGGCGTAGGTTTCCACAATTTCAGCATCACTGACGGGATGTAAAGGAACCGACACCCGGCGGTTGACCGTCCCGTAGCGTTTCGCCACTTGGCCGAACATATCGAGCATTGCCCCGTAATCCTGTGCGGCCATCACCGCCTCGTCGCCTTCTTGCCAGGGGTAGCCGCTAATGACCGTGTTGAGGCTTTCGGTCGTGTTCCGAGTGATGATGACGTTTTCGGGAGCCACCCCAGCCAGTTCTGCCAACTTAGTCCGCATCCGGTTTTTGTTCTCGAACTGGACCGTACGTAGGTAGCGGGAGTTTTCGTAGTTCAGCTGCCGGAGGTGGCCGAGGTAAGCCTCGAGTGTCGGTTCTGGTAGCAAGCAGTAGTAGCCGTTTTCGAGGTTGATGTAATCGGTTGGCAAGCGGTAGTCTGCGCGGACCGACGCCCAAAAATCTTCGTTGGCAGCGAGGGCTTCCGGTTCGGTGGAAGGTACCTTACCCAAGTGATAGTCGAGGGCATTAAGCAAGGCTGGTGCGCCCAGCGTAAGCGTAGCGGCGGTTTTGAGGAAGGTGCGTTTGTGCATGGCGACACTAAGTAATGGTGGAACTCACTAAAGGTAGGTAAATTTAGTTGGGCTATTCTCTTCGTCAGTATCCTGGAATAATCCTACAGCTCTTAACCTACATTAACACATTTGGCAATAAAAGAATATAATATTACCCCCTTATTGATAAACGGCAACGGATGGCATTGAAACTAGTGAGGGTGGCTAAAGGAGAAATCCTACAGGCGAGTGGCGATTTGAACACCAAGGTATATGAAGTACGCTCAGGATTCCTCTGTAGCTACACAATTGACACCAAGGGCAAGCAATACATCTTCATGTTTGCTCCAGAAAATTGGATGATTGCCGATGTTGCCTTACCGGAGCAACCAGCCCAGTTATTCATAGAGGCCGTTGAAGATTCTGAGGTCATCATTTACGAAAAAGACCCTTCCATAACCTTATTTGAAAAACAAAAAATGAGGGTTTGTTTAGCGGAGATGCAAACCCGCATTATTATGCTCATGAGCGAGCCCGCGATAAAACGCTACGAACATTTTATCCAAACCTACCCAGAAATCGTAAAGCGAGTTCCTCAAAGAATGATTGCTTCCTATTTGGGTGTTACCCCGGAGGGCTTAAGCAAAGTGAAAAGTGAGCGGAAGAAGGAGCGATAGCCCACCCATTTTTATTTCTTAACCTAGTTTAATGCCTACGGTTTCACCGGGGCTTACTTTTGAATACTCAACAACTAAGTGGAATGAATGCCCGATTTTTATCAATTATTGCTTTCGATTTCCACCTTTATTTTACTACCACTTAATACCCTTGCTCAAGACCAGACCACTTTCCTTGACCAACGAGCCGAAGAAGACTACAATCACCTGAAAGACAGTACCAACTTGGCTTGGCCTGATGCCATAAAGTACCTTTCACTAACTAAAAAAAGAAATGCCTACTTAAGTCTCGGCGGCTCCTTCCGTCCAAGATTTGAGCACTTCACAAATAATAATTGGATCGAGGATAACAATCAAAATTATTATACCCAACGCCTGGCCCTCCACGCCGACCTACACCTAGGTAGCCTCCTTCGCATCTTCGTAGAACTACAACACGGGTACAAGAGCGGGGAGCCCGAATTTCTACAAACCGACGACCTAGATGTTCACCAAGCCTTTATTGAAATCCAAACCTCTGGCCAGCATCCAGTAACCTTCCGCTTTGGTCGGCAGGAAATGAAATTGGGTATCGGCCGACTAGTCGATCTAAGAGTGGGGCCAAACGTTCGCCGCACTTTTGATTTGGGGAAGCTTACTTTTCATCATGAAAAATTCAGTCTTGACGCTTTCTACGGTAAGGAAGCGCAGGTAGGGCTAGGCGCTTTTGACAACGATTTCACGCTGTTCACAGCGGGAGCGAACAATCCACGTTTATGGGGAATATTCAGTCAACTACCCATCCATAAAAACAACGCGGTAAAACACACCATAGAGTTTTATTACTTAGGTTTTCAAGCAGATTTTTCCGCGTTTAATGACGGCTCCGGCGAGGAAACACGCCACAGTATTGGAGCAAGGAGTCTTGGTTCCATCAACCGTAGATTCCAATACAACACCG
>JBCDGT010000627.1:0-3140 GCA_038750915.1 Bacteroidota bacterium | reverse complement strand
GATCAGCTTAGTGTTTCGGTGTCGGCAGGGGGTAATATCCTCAACCAAAGCGGTAGGAATGTAAGAAACGCTACCCGCCGAAGAGGTGGCGGATTGATTATTCCGGGTTTGTACACACTAGATAATATTGCCCCGGAGAACCTCGACTACGGTAGCTCTATCTACGAGAAATCTATTTACAGTGTGTACGGTCTGGCCACACTGGGCTTCCGAGACATGATTTACCTAGATGTAACTACCGGAAAAGAAGTTTTCAGGACCCCACTTCACTGCCAAATTGATCGTAACCTATACCAGAGAAACATTACCAGTGCCAGTATTATCTGGCAAGAAGGGGATGCTTTCCCTGCGGACCTGAATTGGGAAGAACAAGAAATGTTGATTGGGACCGAAGAAGCTTACAACCTTTTTTACCGGACGTTCGGCCGTCTCGGCTATGATGATGAAAATGGACAGATGCGCCAGGTTGTCCGGGCTACTCTTAGCAACTGCCCCAATGCCTCCTCCCGGCGAAATGCCATTTATAACTGCGAAGGTGTAGTCAGTGATGACATCGTGGCGCACGAATGGACCCATAATTACATCGCCGAGATGAATGGGCTTATCTACCTTTTCGAAAGTGGCGCCATCAACGAAGCCTATGCCGATATCTTTGGCGAAGTAGTTGACCTCATTAATAGTCGAGGCAATGACCTAGGAGAAGAAACGCCTCGAGTTGGGTGCTTCGACAGTGGTCTCCGCTGGAAATTGGGGGAAGATGCTACGGCTGTTGACTCAATAATCCGCGATTTATGGTTGCCTGAATGTCGTCACGATCCTTCCAACCGCTCTAGTGATGCTTATGCCTGCTTGGATGAATCAGAAGACAATGGTGGCGTCCACATCAATAATGGCCTGGTAAATCGCACCTTTAGTTTACTCGTAGATGGCGGTATGCTAAATGGCGAATTCGTAGAAGGAATAGGCCTCACTAAGGCGCTACATGTTTTCTTTCACGCCGCGGACAAATACATTACGCCCGCCACCGATTTCAATGCCCTGGGCGTTATCCTTAAACAATCCCTTCAGGATCTTCGTGGTATTGATTTGCCCGCCCTAACGGTACTAAATCTACCCGTTATGGCCTCTGGAGATACCCTCAATGCATTTGATAGTCTCCAATTAGAGGCCGCTATCCGTGCAACCGAACTACTCGAGCCCTCTCCTTGCGGATTCATCCCAACCCTGGCACAAAACCCTCCGGAGAACTGCGCTACTGCTGATATTCCGAGTTTTGTTCCTTTACTTTCCGAAGATTGGGAGGCCGGTATTCCCACCGATTGGGAAATAACAGAACATCCCGTGCATCCCAACACCTGGGACGCAAAGCCATGGGAAATTACGAACGTTTTGCCCGACGGCCGCCCCGGCAAGGGCGTCCTAGCTCCCAACGGAGACTTTGGTGATTGCCGCAGCGACCTCGACAATGGGTTCGTTACCTTGACCAGCCCACCAGTAGTATTCCCTCCGGAAGAATCAGACTTTCAGCTTTCCTTCGACCATTATTACGCCATCGAAGAAGCCTATGACGGCGGGATACTGTTTTACTCGCTTAACGGAGCGGATTTTGAACCAGTCCCTGAATCTGCCTTCTTGTTCAATGGCTACGATGGCCCCCTCGAGCCCCTTTCGGTTAACGACAACCCTATGGCCGGTTTGCCAGCCTTTCAGGGAGGAGATCAAAACAGTACGACGGGAAGCTGGGGCACCAGCCAAGTAGATATTTCTGCCCTTGGTGTACAGGGTGGTGATGAGCTACAACTCCGGTGGGTATTTAGCCAAGACGGCTGTGGCGGTTGGCTAGGATGGTTCCTGGATGATGTTTCGGTAGGCTTCTGTGGTACTTCTATTTTACCAGTCACCTACGCTTCCTTTACCGCCGAAGGGAAAAAAGACCACATCGCGCTCGAATGGGAAACGGAGACAGAAAACGAAAATGAAGGATTCACGGTAGAACGGGCGAATTCGGTCACTAGCGCCTTCGAGCCACTCGGTTTCGTTGCCGCTGTGTCCTCTGGCTTTACCTATACTTTCGATGATTATTCTCCAACTCCTGGCCTTGAATACTACTATCGCCTACGACAAACGGATTTTGACGGCAGCTATGAATTCTCTCCCATAGTGAGTGCTTCTCTGAAGGAAGATATTGAAGGCCTATGGGTTTACCCAAATCCAGCTACCCATCAGTTTACGGTCGTTGCTCCGAATTCGACCTCCAGGCTCCGGCTGACTGACGCTAGGGGAAGACTTGTATTAGAAAAAGACCTTTCCTCAGCGGGTACCACTACCCTACCCACCACTTCACTTTCGCCCGGAATCTATTTTTTAAGCGTCGGTGCTATGGCTGAACGAATCGTTATCCGTTAGAGTTAGGTTCTTCACGTGTGGGAGGCCTTGCCGCAAGGCTAGCTAAGAAATACAACCTTAGACAGTTCCGTTCGTTTAAAATAGCATCGTACCTTGCGCCCCCTAACGTAACAAATGGATACATTAATAACTATCGGACAACTCGTACTCAGTCTGTCCATTCTCATCGTTCTGCACGAATTCGGTCATTTCCTACCCGCCAGATTCTTTGGTACGCGGGTCGAGAAGTTTTACTTGTTTTTTGACCCCTACTTCAGCCTTTTCAAGAAACAAATTGGAGAAACGGAATACGGAATTGGCTGGCTGCCCCTGGGGGGCTACGTGAAGATCAGTGGGATGATCGACGAAAGCTTCGATACCGAACAGATGGAAAGTGAACCCCAACCCTGGGAGTTTCGCTCTAAGCCAGCGTGGCAACGGCTCATCATTATGCTGGGTGGGGTAACCGTCAACTTCTTACTCGGGTTCTTCATCTACGCTATGGTACTTTTTGCTTACGGCGAGCAGTATTTACCCGCTAAAAACGCCACGGCTGGCATGGTAGTCGATAGCCTTGGTCAGGAAATGGGTCTACAGAATGGGGACAAACTACTCTTGGTCGGGGACAAACCTTTCGAGCGCTTCAATTCAAGGATTCTACTGCGGGAAGTGGCCATTAATAATGTGCGGGAAGTAACCGTAGAGCGCAACGGCTCCGAGCTGGTGATTCCCATTGAAAATAAATGGGCTGACAT
>JBCDGT010000626.1:0-3142 GCA_038750915.1 Bacteroidota bacterium | reverse complement strand
TAAAGTTGCTGCTAGGAAGATACTAAGTCCGGCAAAATCATTCAAGCAAGCACCACACTAGCCCAACCGCTCTTCCCGTTGATGAAACATGAAACCCCTATACCTATCTCTGCTAATTTTTTCTTGTACTTCACCTGATTCACCATCATCACCTGAGCCTTCCGTAGCCCCGGCCACACCAGTGGCTTACGTTGACCCTACCGGCAGAACCATCGCCACCCGCTTTCCGACGCCAGAGGGTTATGTCCGTACGAGTTTCTCGGAAGGATCATTTCCCCACTTTCTCCGGCACCAGCCACTGAAGCCTCACGGTACTAAAGTCCACCTATTCTCGGGCCTAGAGAAATCTAATCAATTGGCCCACGCCGCCGTTCTGGACGTCGACGTAGAAAACCGGGACCTCCAGCAATGTGCCGACGCCATTATGCGCCTTAGGGCCGAGTACCTTTATACCATAAAACAGTATGATGACATCCACTTTAATTTCGTCAGTGGCTTCAACGCGGAGTATCGGCGGTGGCGGAAAGGAGAAAGGATTCGCGTCAAGGGAAATAAGGTCAGTTGGGTAGCTGGCCAGTCGGCCAGCACGGATTACGCTTCTTTCCGTAAATACCTGACCATGGTTTTTTCCTATGCCGGTACTGCCTCCCTAGCAAAAGAGTTACAACCAAAATCTCTTGCTCTAATTGAAATCGGTGACGTATTTATCCGCGGTGGCTTTCCTGGTCATGCGGTAATCGTGGTGGATAAAATTACGAACACGGTTACGGGAGAAGTTCAAGTCTTACTAGCCCAGAGCTATATGCCAGCCCAAGACATTCACGTTTTGAGTAATCCTATCCATCGAGGTGATAACCCATGGTATTCCATCCAGGACATGCAGGAGGTAGTCCACACGGCGGAATACACCTTCCAACCAGATGAACTGAAGGCATTTGTGAAGTAAGGCCATTTCGTGAAGCAATGACTTTGTACGATATTACCCATTCTTAAGTTGATCGTACGTATGTCCAAACCATCTCTTTCCCGGCCTTTCTATGCCCTGTTGTCACTGCCCGCCACGGCCATGGGCTTCGCGCTTTGTGTCCAAATTGCTGCCCTCAGCTGGATCCTCAACACCCAGTATGGCCTCAACCTGGAAGAAATCGGTTACGTCTGGTTGGCTGGCCCCGTAGCGGGTATCCTCGGCCAGGTCATCATTGGGCTAGTAAGTGACAATACTTGGTTTATGGGAGGTCGCAGGCGTCCCTTTATCGTCATTGGCGGTACGATTGCCGCCCTGATGATTTTGGCCCTACCTAACCTCGGCGTCATTAATAATGCCCTGGGCCTGGAGAGCATCATCGGCATTGCCATCGTCGTAGCCCTCACGCTGGACCTGGCCATCAACGTCAGCTTTAATCCCGCACGTTCCATCATTGCCGACGTAACCCCAGCCGGTGACGCTCGCACCAAAGGCTTCACCTGGATGCAGACCATCTCCGGTTTCTTCGGCGTTATCGCCTATCTAATCGGTGCCTTTATCAGCAACTATTTCCTGATTTATTCCGGTGCGATCATTGTTTTTCTTTTTTCGGTTTTCCCTGCCTTCTTTATCAAAGAGCCCCGACAACTAGACAAAAACGAAGCTCCGCTGGAAAGCCCCGACGTACAAGAGGCCATGGTAGCAGACGTAGGCGCTGCCGCAGGTGCAAAGTCCGCTTCCAATAGCACCGATTGGACCGCCTTCCTCAAAATTTGCGCTGCTCACGCCTTTACCTGGGTTGGTGTACAGACCATGTTCATCTACACCTTTGGCTACATCAAGGAGTCCATCATGGGCTACGAAACCACGGCCAGCCTAACTACAGAACAAAACGATGAAATTGGCTTCACCATCGGGGTAGCCTTCGCCATTCTGAATACGGTAGGTTTCCTCCTTCCCGCTCTCGTGCTGGAGCCTATTGCTGAACGCATTGGCCGGGTCAAAACCCATACCCTAGCCATCGCCATCAGTGCCGTCGGCTACGGGCTGATCGTTGCTTTTGGCACCTCGGTTACGACCTTCTTCCTCCTTATGGCCATCGTAGGTGTTGGTTGGGCAGCCATTGTCAGTCTGCCCTTTGCCATTATGTCCGAAGTTGTCGATCAGCGCAAAATGGGCCTGATGATGGGACTTTTCAATCTCTCCGTCGTACTCCCCCAAATTGTCGCCTCCAACCTCGGTGGTTTCATTGAGCACGCTGCGGATAAATCCTTAATTTTTTGGATCAGCGCGGGTACGCTGGGGGTATCGGCCTTGCTCTGGTTGCTGGTGCAAGAGCCCGAGAGACGGGGAGAAGCGGCTGTGTCTACTGGCGGCGGTCACTAACGTCCGACACGCTGCTACTTTTAAACCCTACTTTGCACCTGCGGCTGCGCAAAAATAGAATAACAAGATCGTTGATTGTAGGCATATTAGTATTCAATAGGGAATAAAACAAGCATCCAAAAGCTCACTAGATTAGTTGCCATGTCTATCCGCTCAACGAATAACAATCATCACTGGAAAAGAGAACTGCGCTATCTTTTCTACCTTTCCTTACTCACGATACTCTGTTATGCAGTATCGAAAATCTTCAGCAAACGTGATAATTGCTCTCCCTTCTTTCCCGTAGGGCTCATTAATGAGGTAACCTTATATGAAGTAGGAGAAAGCGAAACATTTGCTTTAGTCACCAATGGGGTTATCCCCAATAAAATACTTGACAGCATACCATTAACAGAAAATCAGTGGCAGGAAATTATCGGTATTGCAAGTAAGCCACTGAGTGATTATCTTGAAGCCATTGATTGTTTCCAGCCTGCATTCGTCGTTCTTTTCCGCGGGGGTTACCACAACTACGTAAGTCACTTAACGGTATCTTTCAGCTGTTACCAACTAAAGTATGCTGACAATAGTGATATCCATATCTTATCAAATACGCAATACGAAGATATTGAAGCGTGGTATTCAGCAATTAAATCTGGCAAATAGTTGAATTACTAACTAACGTGAGGTGCGCGGATTTGACTGTCTATTCGTTTAGAGAGAACTGGACTTTTGGCTTACGGTCTAAATAACCATATGCGACTAGAGCTGCGGCCATATGAGTAAATGCATTTTCGGGTTTGCGATGTCGAG
>JBCDGT010000625.1:0-3143 GCA_038750915.1 Bacteroidota bacterium | reverse complement strand
GAGCACGTCCAGTCCTACGAAACCCTACTTACCTTCTACGAGCCGCATTCCAGGCTCGTCCGTGGCTATGTGCACGAAGACCAAACCCTCCGGGTTGGCCTCGGAGATCGCTTTGAAATTTATTCACTGAAGACGGCGGAGGTCATTTATGCCGCCACCGTTACGGGTTTGGGCTCGCGTATCGTTGAGATTCCCACTCGACTGCGCAAACTACCAGAATTTCGTACCTACGGCCGGGAGGTAGTACTGGAAATTCCTTCCGAAAATAGTTTTCTGCAAAAAGAAAAAGTAGGGATAAGAGCCGTGGCAAAGCTTTCTAAAAAGTGATGACAATGAAGAGAATACTGTTATTGCTTACACTCCTGTTAATTCTCGGTTCTTCTTCAGGACAAGAGGTGGTGGATCTAAAAACTTTTCTGGATCGATCCGTTAACCTTGCTACTTCTAAAATTCAGAGGACAGCGCCAGTAACCTCTTTACGTGGTTTGGGGCCGCTGGAAAAACTGGAATTAAGATCCGAAACGGACGAGTTTGATTTTGGCCGACAGGAATATACCCTGAGGATTTCTCCAGCAGGGAGGGCAAAAATACGGGCCCAAAAAGCACTTGCTCAGCATCTGGCGGAAAAACCAGATTTCAAGGAAGAAGACCTCTACTGTGACCTGCTCACGCAAGCTTACGGTGATTGGGTTGACCTTTTTCAGATCGAACGAGAACTAGACATTTTAGCCTCCTTAGACTCTATACACCGGGATCAAGAGACTGTCCTGAACCGTCTCACTGCTCAGCTAGATTTTGAATGGGGTGACCTCATTAGCCTGCGGGAAGCACGGACGGAGCTAAGCCTTCGTGCAGCAGAGTTGAAGGGACTTCAACGTAGGATCTTGCGACAAAATGGGCTTTCGGTCAGCGTGAGCCTCTCGTTTGAGGGAATGGTTTCCCTACGCCAAATCGCTGAAAATATTACCATAGATGTTGATCCTCCTCTCGATGCTGAGCAAACCTATAAAATCGCTACTATTAACCGGGAACTAGCCATCGAGCGAGCGGAGAAAGGAAAAATTCTTGACTTCGCCCAGTTCCGATATCGTGGACCCCATGATAACCCTTTTGCCGAGCGTTTTTCCCTGGGGGTAGGCTTCCAGCTTCCCAATTCTAATGATCGGAAACTAAAGGCCTGGGAGTTGGAAGTGGAAGAACAACTTTTGCAGCAAGAAATCGCCCTGGAAGAATTGGAAGATAAGCGTAAAATAGAGCAGCGTTTGCTGGAACTACAGGAGGGTGTGAGTCAGTACCTCTTAATGCAAGAGACCTTCCTCAACGAAGCTTTGGCATTGGGGGATATTGCGGAGCGACTAAGTCGACAAGATGGCTTTAATCCGCTCTCTGTACTGAAAATTCGCGAACGGGACCAGCAGAACCAACTTCGCTTACTTGACCGCTACGTAGATGTCCTAGGTGATTACCTTAGCCTGAAAGCCAGCAGCGGAGAAATTTGCTCGATGACCTCCGGAGAGTTATTTCCCTAAGTTTGCTGCTGTTAAAGTAGCCAGTATGCCTTTCCGTTTTTTCGTTTTACTACTATTTAGCCACCTCTTGCTAGCTTGTACGGGGGAGCATTCTTCTTCTTCTTCTTCTTCTTCTTTATCAGAAACGGCCACCGGGCAGAATACGGAAAGGATGACCTTCTTTACCTCTCACGACGGCACGACAATTGCTTTTCATGATGAGGGGGAGGGAGACCCAGTTTTACTACTTCATGGTTTTCTCTATACGAGTAAAAACTGGGAAAAGGCCGCTCTGCGAACGCAGTTATTGGACCAAGGCTATCGTGTAATTCGTCCTGATTTACGCGGATGTGGTGACTCAGACCATCCGCACGATGCCGTGAAATACGCTAATGATGCAGAGACGAAAGACATTTTAGCCTTAATGGATTATCTACAGATAGAAAATTACTGCGCTCTCGGCTATTCGAGGGGCTCGATCATTCTTGCAAACCTATTAACCCAAGATGCCCGGATTACACGTGCGGTTATTGGCGGAATGGGACTTGATTTTACCGATCCGGAATGGCCCCGCCGGAAAGCTTTCGCCCAGGCCTTTGCTGATCCGCCGGTGTTGACGGAAATGACTCGTGGCGCCAATGAATATGCTCATTCGATCAATGCAGATTTTCGCTCACTTTTTCTTCAACAAAGCTATCAACCCAGTCCATCTCCCGAACAACTGCGCAGGGTGGAAATTCCAATACTGGTTGTCTCTGGATCTGAAGATTCCGATAACGGTGACCCCGGTAAACTAGAGCGTCTTTTCCCCAAAGGAAAACTGTCGATTGTGCCCGGCGACCATAATAACACCTACAAAAGTGAAGTCTCTGCTGCGGCCGTAATGGCTTTCCTCAAGCAAGGCTAATGCGGCCGGTAAAAACGAATTCGGCCGGCCCTTCCAACCAAAGGTCCGTAAATACGCCGTTTTTCAGACGACCACTAACCGCCAGGGCTCCGCCCTTGGCTCGTACGGGATGACGGAATTGGCCGCCTTCCGGTAGTTTACCTAACTTGGCCGCGACAATGGCTGCCGCCGTTACACCAGTGCCACAGGCAAGTGTCTCGTCTTCAACACCTCGTTCGTAAGTGGCGATGACGACCTTCCCATCGGGGGCTACATTGATGAAGTTTACGTTGATCCCTTCCGCTTGGTAGGGCGGTGAATTTCGGATGCTGCGGCCGCAGGAGCGTACGTCCACCGTTTGTGGGTCAAAAGCCGTCGTTACGTAGTGTGGAGAACCAGTGTCAAGGACAAAAGCTCCCACCTCAGGCTGATTTACTTCCTTTACGTCGTTCATCTCTAGCGACACTTGCCCCGTAGAGAGCAGGCGGGCGCGGTGGGCCCCGTCAACGGCTAAAAAGTGGTATTCCTCCTTTTTAATGCCCAAATCATAGGCAAAGCGGACGATACACCGCCCGCCGTTACCACACATACTGCTTGGCGCCCCGTCGGAATTGTAATAAACCATCTCGAAGTCATAGTCGGGATGGCTCCGGAGTAACATCAGGCCGTCCGCCCCAATGCCAAAGTGGCGCGCACAGAGTGCCGCAATCTTTGGTTGGTCCAGGAAGGAGAATAGGTTGCCGGAGCGG
>JBCDGT010000624.1:0-3154 GCA_038750915.1 Bacteroidota bacterium | reverse complement strand
GGCGAATGACGGCATTATTCTTTCCGTGGCTCGTGATAAAGCCAAAGATATTTTGGAGCAAGATCCAAAATTAACGCGGCCAGAATATGCAACTTTAAAGGCACATTTGGACAAATACCTGCGTGCTGTTAAAGGCTGGGGGAGAATAAGTTAGACAGAATAAAAATACTTGGCGGTCCATAAAACATCTGCGGCGTTAAGCACGTATTCATACTAATGGAACGTAAACAACTTGTTATGCTGGCTATCGGCGTAGTGGGTGTTCTCGGAATCCAAATCGGTTTGTACGAACTCATTAAGGGGCAAGCCCCGTTGATGATGGTGTACAGCATGTTGGGCTTAGGCTCCGCATTAGCACTGGTTGGATTCGATTACTACCGCCGCGTTGAAGATAGTCGAGGATAATCTCTTTCCCCAAAAGATCACCACCCGCATAACACCACCTACCTAACTTGTTTCCCAGCCGTATTTGGTTGGCTTTACCGTGTTGAATAGTCGTTACCTTGTGACATGTTTAGCACCCAGACTTACACCGACCGCCGTCAGGCACTCGCCGCCTCCATTTCCTCCGGGATCATCCTGATTCTTGGGAACCGGGAGGCGCCGATTAATTATACGGACAATGTCTATCCTTTTCGGCAAGACAGTAACTTTCGCTACTTCGCGGGCCACAATATTCCCGACCTGGCGCTTACCATTAACGCATCGGGCCAAAGCTTCTTATGGGGTGATGACATCAGCCTCGATCACGTAGTGTGGATGGGAGAGCAGCCCAGTGTGGCTGAGCTGGCCATCCGTATCGGAGCAGAACGCGGAGGCACCCAGGCTGAGCTCGGGCAGTTGCTAAAAAAACACGCCAAGGAGATTCACTTCTTACCGCCATACCGGGCGGAGCGGAAGTTGTACTTAGCGGAGCATTTGGGCGCGGCCGCAGGAGCCAGCAAAGATTTGATCAGAGCAGTGATCGCACTGCGCTCGCTGAAATCCGCCGAAGAGCTGGAGCAGATGGACATCGCCGTAGCCACCAGCATGCGGATGCATGCGGCCGCCCAGGCCCACGCTGCCCCCGGCCAGCTGGAGGCGGAAGTCGCCGGCCTAATCGAAGGCATCGCAATTTCAGCCGATGGCCGTCTTTCCTACCCTGCTATCGTTACCCGTAACGGCCACGTCCTCCACAACCACTACCACGGCAACGTGCTGCAAAAAGGGGACTTACTCTTGATCGACGCCGGTGCGGAAACCCCAACGGGCTATGCCGGTGACATCACACGAACCTTCTCCGTTGGAGCACCAATGACCTTTAAGCAACGGGCCATTTGGGATATTGTGGATAAGGCTAAAACGGACAGTATTGCCGCACTCCGCCCCGACGTAATCTACCGCAGCATTCACGATGCTGCCGGACGGATCATTGCCTCCGGTCTAAAAGACCTAGGCCTAATGAAAGGCGACGTCGACGAAGCGGTAGCGTCCGGCGCCCACGCGCTGTTCATGCCCCACGGACTTGGCCACATGATCGGCCTGGATGTCCACGATATGGAAGACCTCGGTGAAGATTTAGTTGGTTACGACGAGGAGGTGCAGCGGAGTCCGCAGTTCGGTACCCGCAGCCTGCGCCTGGGCCGGAGGCTCCAGGCGGGCTTTGCTCTCACCGTCGAACCCGGCATCTACTTCATCCCCGCCCTCATCGACCGCTGGCAGGCCGATGGCACCTGTGCCGACTTCATCAATTTCTCTGCTCTGGCAAGCTACCGCGATTTCGGCGGCATTCGCCTGGAGGATAATGTGGTAGTGACGGAGGAGGGGAGTAGAGTGCTAGGAACTGGAAGCTAGGAACTAGAATGGGCTGAGTGCCTCCAGGCGTGAGTAAGTGCCGAAGGAGCGAATAATAAATTGTAACCAAAACTAATTCCCTTGACCGACGAAGATAAATTCCGTGCCCAGCGCCAACTAAACAAAGCCAGATATGCGGTGGAAGACTTTGATGATAGCGTTCGAGAGCTCTGGAAATTAGGGCTGCTTTGCCTTGCACTAGCCTTAGCAATGGGGGTAAGCCTCCTTTTTGGTGCTCAAAATCTAGAGCACCTCATTATTTCAGCGATCACTGCTGTGGGAGTACTCCTCGCCCGGCGATTTAATTATTTAGAAACTGCTCCGCTTACAGGTATAACGGCTATTTACCTTTTACTGATTATTGGCGAGTGGTTGAAGTTGGGACTGCCGGATCTATTGCTACCTTTTCTGAATGCAGAAGAATGGCGTGGGTTGCCCGTATTCGTCAATGAACTGTCTCCTTACCTGTATTATCTAATCAAGGCTGGTGGCCTATTTTTCATTATTCGTATTTGGTTTTACCGAGCTGCGGTGAAAAAGCAACCCGATCGACTATTAAAACAGCTAGACCACCGCAGGTTTGTGGGGTAGATGGCTAATACTATTAGAGCGAATTCATAGCTGTAAATTTGAGAATTATCACTTTAACTCAAGAGAAAAGTCGTTCCCTTTTTCTTTACCACCAGATCCAGGACATTGATAGAAAACGTTTCTGAAAAAATAGATATCTCCTGGTTGTCCTTGATCAACCAAGCATTGCGTTTTTTCACTGAAATACCCACCCAAATTATTTTCAGATTCTGTACCATATCCCGGAATAATTCGAATTAAGTCATAGCTCAAAATTCGACATTTTCCCTGGATGTCACAACAATCCATTCTAGCGTAGACACCTTTTTGAGATTTGAAGTCTAGGTGGCTGATTGGCTTAGTTGTTCCTTCTCCGTGCCCACCAACCATTAATTTGATGGGTAAGCGCTTTACCCAAAAAGTATAGGTTTCTACTCTTTCTGCTAAGCTTATTTGAATGTCCAGCCGGCCTTTGGTGTTGGGGTGTATCCGGAATTCACCTTGATGACCCCAAACGGGGAGCTTCTGTTTTTTCCCTTTAGGTGTAGTCAGGAAGACTTGCAGTTGATCCGTTTTTACCAGCTCAGACTGTTGAGCTACTACCTTGAAGAGTACATCTATTCCGGCATGAGGTACGCCATCCTTTAAAAATTGAATGGCGGCCATGTCATTATTCTGTGCCAATAAAACGGCGGCGGTAAATATCCCTAAGAGGGCAAGCTTAAATTTCAGCATCTAGCCAATTCAGATT
>JBCDGT010000623.1:0-3159 GCA_038750915.1 Bacteroidota bacterium | reverse complement strand
GACGCGTCAACTGGAGGCTGTTACTGGTGCTAACCAGGTAACGGTAACTACTGCCGAACTCGGCGGTGCTACCGGTGTACTGACCTACACCTTGACGGCTGGAGACTTCTCCGCTACCAAGAAAATGGTAGTCGTTAAGTAAACGGTACCCACGGCTTCAGCCGTAGGGTCCACCCCGCCGACTAAAGTCGGGGGTACTCAAGAGCCCCGTTGTTCCATCAGGAGCAGCGGGGCTTTTTACGTTCCGTATATTGCGGGCAAAGCAACTATTGATGAAGCACTATCTGCTACCACTCGTATTGGTATTTTTACTATTCGCCTGTGAAGGCAAGAGACCGGAAACTATAATGGAAAGCAAAATGGATACTTCCGAAGCTGCCGCCCCGGATTACGCAATGGTTATTCACGGTGGTGCGGGCACTATTCTCAAAGAGGATATGACCGAAGAAAAGGCTGCGGGAATTCGGGCGGCCATGAATGCGGCACTTGATGCTGGAGAAGCTGTACTTAAGGGGGGAGGCTCAGCGGCAGACGCAGTGGAACGGACCATCTGGGTGTTGGAAGACAGCCCCCATTTCAATGCCGGGAAAGGGGCGGTATTCACGAATGCAGGTATCAACGAGATGGACGCTAGCTTCATGACGGGCCACGATCAGAACGCCGGCGCAGTGGGAGGGCTTACCACCCTTAAGCACCCGATTAGTGCTGCCCGGGCTGTTTTAGAAAAAAGTGAACACGTACTGCTGTCGGGAAAGGGAGCTAATGATTTTGCCATTCAGCAAGGGCTCGAGACGGTAGATCCCAGTTATTTTCACACAGACTGGCGTTGGAATAGCTTACAGCAAGCACTTGAAGGAGAGAAAGTGGAGCAAGAGAAAATTCAGGGCAAGCGAATTATTGAAGAAATTGACCGAAAGTATGGAACGGTAGGTTGCGTTGCGCTTGATAAAAGCGGCAATATTGCTGCTGGTACCAGTACGGGAGGAATGACCAATAAACGCTATAATCGACTTGGCGATAGCCCCATCATCGGAGCGGGAACCTACGCAGACAATGCTACTTGTGGTGTTTCTTGTACAGGCTGGGGGGAGTATTTCATCCGGTATGCGGTGGCTTATGATGTCCACGCCCGTATGGCCTACGGTAAAGTTGGGGTGCAGGAGGCCGCTAATGCCGTCATTCATGAAACCCTCGTGAAGGCCGGGGGAACGGGCGGTTTAATTGCTCTTGATACTAAGGGCAACATCACGATGCCCTTCAATACGCCCGGTATGTACCGCGGATACCTTAAAGCCGGTGGGGAACGAGCCATCCAATTCTATAAAGACGAAAACTAACGGACCTTACTCCAAACCCCATTCCGCCTTGGCTTTTTTTGTAAGCGATTTGGCTACTAGCGCGTAGCTATGATCGATCAATTCGCGCACGAATTCATCACTGAGGTCTCCATCTCCGAGGTAGACCGTATTCCAGTGTTTTTTATTCATGTGCCAGCCCGGTTTAATTTCCTCGTGGCGTTCGCGTAGCTGAATAGCGCGCTCAGGGTCGCATTTTAGATTGACCCGGAGGTCAACCTCGTCCAGCCCGGTAATTGCAAACATTTTGCCGGCGACTTTGAAAACTAGGGTGTCGGGCCCAAAGGGGAGTCCTTCGGAGGTGGCAGGTTTACTCAGGCAGTATTCACGTAATTCGTCGAGGTACATGAAGGGTATATTTGGTACTATTGGTACTATTGGTACTATTGGTCTTTTATAGAAGGAGCGTGAGCCTCTAAGTCTACTTATTCATTTACTAACCGGTTGACAATTTAGCCGAAATAGTACTAATGGACTAATAGTACCAATAAAACCAATAGACCAATACCACCAAGGATCAGTTCTCCAGCTGTTTTTGTAGGGCTTCTAAGTCGACTCCTTTGGTTTCCGGCATAACGAAGTGAACGAAGATAAGCTGGCCAACCATACAAATAGCGAAAAAAGCAAAAATGGGGCCTTCGCCAAAAGTGCTGGCAAGTAAGGGGAAGTTGCCACCGATCAGGGCCGCAAAGACCCAGTGCGTAGTACTGCCAAGTGAGGCACCCAAACTGCGTACCTCATTGCCGAAGATTTCACTAAGGAATACCCAGATAACGGCCCCTTGCCCAATGGCGTGGCTGGCGATAAAAACGAAGAGCCAAACTGGTACCGTTAGCCCCGACAAATTCCCGGAGAAGAAGGCATAGGCAACGGCCCCCAAAGAGATGATGTAGCCCAAAGAACCGATGTACATCAGGCTACGACGACCGGCCCGATCAATGAGGAACATCCCCACCAGCGTGAAGACAACATTAACCACACCAATGCCTACACTGGACAGTAAGGCACTACTTCTGCCTAAACCGGCTGCGGCAAAAATGTCAGGGGCGTAGTAGATGACGGCATTTATCCCGGAGATTTGATTGAAGAGGGCAAAAAGGAAAGCATAGGTAATAGGGCGTCGGTACTTTTTGGTAAAAAAGGAACCGAACGCAACCGTTTCTTCAGTGGTGTTGCTGGCCTTGATGGCGGCAAGTTCCGAATTGGCGGTTGCTGGATTGATCTGCCGTAATACCTCTATGGCTTCCTCCGATTGGTTCGCTTTAGTCACGAGCCAGCGAGGGCTACGCGGCACGCGGAAAAGCAGTAGCAGGAACAGCGCCGCAGGTACTATTTCTACCCCCAGCATGAGTCGCCAGTTGTCCGAAAAACCAGCAGCGTCAACGGCGTAGTTCGATAAGTAGGCGACGAGTATACCCAAGACTAAGTTGAACTGAAAGGCAGCGACGAGCTGGCCACGGTACTTCGCCGGAGCCATTTCGGTAATATACAGTGGGGCTACTACCGAACTGGCGCCAACGCCTAACCCACCGATAAAACGAGCGAGGCTAAGTACGAAGACGTCGGTAGCTAGTGCTGAACCGATGGCGGAGATCAGGAAGAGTAGGGCAATGCCAATCAGGCTCACTTTGCGTCCGTATTTATCCGCCGGAATCCCGCCAATTAAAGCCCCGATGATGGTGCCATAAAGTGCCGCAGCCACCATCTGACCAATAGCTAAATCAGTGAGGGCCCACTCCGTTTTAATGACGGCATTAACGCCGCTGATAACGGCAGTATCGAAACCAAAGAGGAATCCCCCAAG
>JBCDGT010000622.1:0-3163 GCA_038750915.1 Bacteroidota bacterium | reverse complement strand
CTTTACTACGCGTACCTTCAATGGCAACACAGAGATAAAAGGACTCACGTTTATTGAATACATCCGCTACTCCCTGAACAAAATTCGTTCGTTTGCTACGAACGACCGGTACCCCGCCCATCCAGCGCAGAAGGGTACCAAGTGGTTCCCAAAACAGGGTAGACTTTCCCACAAATTGGATGTTCTTGCGGATAGCCGCCCGCACGTACAAGCCGTAAGGAAAGTCGCGATTGGTCGTATGCGGCGCAGTTGGACAAACCGCCTTCGCCGGCCAATTACCTTCGTTATGGTCAACAACCTTCATGCCATTCAAGCGGAGCATCAACTTACCAAGCCAAGCGGGCATCATAGTTTTTACGGTTTGATCTAAGCGCGAAGATAGTGAAGGGAAATGATGTGATCATTATTGCCCTTCTAGCGCCTTAGGGCAAACGCATCAAAATGGACAGCGCAACTCATTCCTCGAAATATCCCGTCTTCCGATTCTTCTTCACTTTGTCCCATTCAAAGTAACGGCCATTCATGACGACGTAGATACCGTGAGGCAAGGTCTGCACAAAAGCTAATGCACTTCCTAGATTAAAAAATCCATCACTAGAATCACCGAAGGCGTAGGGAATCATGGCACCGGTAATGACTACGGTCTTGCCCGTAATTTTACCCTTAGCCAAAAACTCGGCGGTCTGCTCCATGGTGTCAGTACCGTGGGTAATCAGGATGCGCTCACATTCACAGCGGCGGCAGTTGTGCAAGATGATCTCCCGGTCGGCGTCCGTCATTTCAAGGCTATCGATCATCATCAAGGTCTTGAGGTCCCAGTCAAGGGTACAGCGCCCCCTTTCGAGCATCTCGTTGATCGAGGAGTCTTTGAAGTACAGCTTACCATTGACAAAGTCATAGTCCTTGTCGAAGGTGCCGCCAGTGGCAAATATTTGGATCATGGTTTGGGCAAATTACGCGACGAAGGTAGGTCTTTTAACTGTTCTCGCATCAGCAGTGGGCGAAGTTTTTCCGCGTTAGCTGCCCATGGAAGCCACCCATCATTTTGTTGCCAATCTTGGAGCAAGGTCTCCAACCATTCGACCAGCTCTGCTGATTGTCCGTGGCAAAAAACGCGGCCCGAGCCACTTCCCTCAATGATACGCCGGAGTTCAGGATCATCGGGGCCGTTGACTAGCGCGGTGATGGGGCGTCCTGCGGCTAGGTAATCGTACAGTTTGGCCGTCAATACACCGTAATAGTCTTGGCCAGACCAGCTGAAGAGAAGATTAGTAGCAGCTTGCCGCTGTGCTTCTCTTGCGGCAATTTGCGGTATAATATTTCGGTTAATCACCTTGATCCCCGGTTGAGATTGCTCCAGTGGTTGAAACCAGCTCTTCCAGATGCTTCCGTCTTTTCCCGCGTACTGGAGATTGATTTTCTTGACTAACGAAGTAGCAAGCTTGCCGCCGGTATCCATTACCTCCCGCAATGGCTGCCCCCGTTGCAAATCGGGGTATAAGCTTCCGCTGTAATTGATGACGAAACGATCGGAGGGAGCGGGGGTGGTTGGTTTTGGTAGGTTAGTGAGCCCGTTGTAAACAATGCGGATATTTGGATGCCAATCCGTCAACTGAGCCCGCTGGCCTTCTGATACAACCCACAACTCATCAGCCTTGGTAATAATTTCTTTCCCAAACATAGCTTGATACTTCGCTAGTCCGACATCTTTCCTAATCGGGTCAACGGGTAAATCACGAAAATCTGCTATCCAATGTAGTCGGGGGAAAGTAGCTTTTAGCGCTGCTCCGATTCGGTGGTCTACCCACGGTCGGTAGGAAGTGAAAATATGAGTAATGCCCCGTTCTGGAATAATATCACGAGCAAGCTGAAGGGCGTTTTTATAGTAAGTAGGGCCCCCTTCGTCGGTGAGGTATAACAGCGGAAAAGCTTGACGGTAACGGTTAAGCGTTTGGAATAGTGGCCGGCTTTTTGTGGTACTGTCGACTTGCCTATTTTGCGGACCTAGGAGTAAGTCACGTAGGCCGCCACCGGCTACGGTGCGTAAATTGGCATCAATTTCGTAAGCTACCTCCTTCGGTACGGCCCCGTGATTATTCACGGTAATAATATCAACGCTGACACCCTGATCGATTAAATAGCGATAAATACCACTAAGGCGCCGACTGGCCACTACGGCCGATGGCGGAGCGAAATAGTGTATACCGAGAATTTTCACGCAGTGAAGGTAGGGATTCCCACTTCGTTTTTTGAGAGGGACTAATTTTTAGGCGCTAACTCTACTAAGAAATCGGGCCGCCAAATAACGCTAGTAAAAGGTAAAGGCCAGCCAAGGATTGGGAGTTGAGCGGGCAGCCATTTTGCGCTGGTCAAGTACAAGTCTGCTTGTTTAGCTCGTTGCGTTACGGTGGCAAGATCACTAGCAAAAATGGGGAAGTTGCGCCCCAAGGAGCGGTCACCGGGCAGCCAACGTCCGATGGTGCCGTGAATGAGTTCACGTAATCGAAAATCTAGCGAGTCGCGGTTGGTGTAGCTGATGATGATGCGTCCGTTAGGGGCGGCCAATGATTGAAGATCCTGGTAGAATTGTGCTATATCAGATTTGCTTAGATACGTGGTAAATCCTAAGGCATAGATGACATCAAATTGCTGGGTATTCCGGTCTAAAAAGCTGCGAAGTGATCCATGATAGGCTTGTTGCTCAGGAATCTGGCTGTGGTCCAGCATTCGTTGGCTTAGATCAATACCAGTATAATGACTTGCTAGGCTATTTTGTCGGAGGGCGTCGTAAAGTAAGCCCGTGCCACAGCCAATGTCGAGGATGCTGTCGTTGGGGTGGGGGAGCTGTTGGAGCGCGAGTTGAAGGCGTTTAGAAAAGTACTGGGTAGTGGCGTTATTTCGCTGCCGATACCGACGAGCGATTCGGTCAAAAAAGGCGGCGACTTTTTGCTGCTGGCTGGCCATGTTGATTATTCCCCGAGGGTTTTACGAACAACCGAAAGGAACTTGGCGGTAGTGATTTCGGCCGAAAACACCTTGCTTCTCTTTGACCTCGACATCTCGCTGGAGTGGGACGCTCGCAATGACACCCTCTTTTTGCAACAGCTAGAGACGAGCATCCAAGATGCCTCCGCGCTGCTCTATGACATCACAGATGGTCAGG
>JBCDGT010000621.1:0-3163 GCA_038750915.1 Bacteroidota bacterium | reverse complement strand
GGCCGCTTCGGGTCCGGGGCCAAACCAAATGATTATGCAGAAGGTGAGCGCACCTAAAACTACGACACCTATTTCTGCGTACACTAAGCGTAGGGTTGATGTACTAAGGCGATCCCGGAAAAAACGGTACTGGTCTTGGATGGAATTAAGCGAGTGCCAAAAGACAAAGTAGACGGTGAATCCTAGGAGCAGACTATTGGAAAAAAACAGGGCCATGAGCACACCGTATCCCAAAATTTCCCAACCAAACCTTCGCCAGTTGATACTACCTTTCAAGTACAAAGCAAGAATTGCTAAAAGATTAGCCACTGCTAGACCGATAATAATGTTTGAAGTAATAATTGGAGATGGAACAACAAACTGATAGTTGGTCATCTCCCCCACGATCATGGCAGCTTCTTCGGCGTGAAGCAAAATTGGCGTAAGCAGTATGCCGGCCCCCCAAAGGAGATAGTGTAGTCGGTCCGCCCAGGCTTTTCCGTAGTTCACACCCACCCAATTTGATTGTCCGAAGTGATAGACAGAAAGCAGCATGAAAATACCAAAGGCAAATAGTGGAAACAAGTACCACATCAGTCCGTAAGCGCCAAGAACCAAAACGTAACCGAAGTAGAAGCTAAAATTTTTCCTGAGACCTTTCCCCTCTTCCAGAGATTCGAATAAACCATGATCCGTGGCACCGTGTGGCAGACCGATGATCAACATCAACCCTAACACCAGAAACGGCTCACTGACTGCCAAATAGGAGGTAGCCATTCCTCCAGCGATGATAAAACCCACGGTTATAGCCATGACAGTAGCGGAAACTCCGCCACGCCCTGTGGTAACGGAATGCATGATTAAAAGCATTAGGTCCTAGGGGTACCTCAAAGAGATACCCAGTGGAATTCAACAAATATTGTAGGTGGATGAGTGATTCTTTCGTATGCTAAGGGCGGAATAAATAATAATTCGTAAAGGTTTTGCCCATATTTTATATCGTATTCGGGGGCCTAACGGGTGAATTGCTAAGTTGTTCACGAACACCATATTTTTTTCTTGCTAACACAACAATTACGTCATTACTGTGCGTAAAACCTTTAAAGAGTTAACCTCTCGCATTCCTTCAATGTGGTGGTGATAGTACCTTAGGAGGTCGTTAAGTAAGCCAAGTCGCTCCTTTTTTGCGGAGGTGATTTGGGCTAATTCACGCCTTTCAGCGTGTAAGAGCCGAAACATAAAAGAAGCCCTGGGGGCGTCAAGGTATTCTGCATGACCGGGATGGCCGCCGGTGAAACGACCTTCTTTAAGATCGAAGAGAGGGGTGGCTTCACTGTACTGTCCACTGGGCAGGAAGCCGAGGTGGGTCGTTAGCTCGAGTAAGAAGTGTAAGTGTAGGTGACCAATGGGGCCAGCAGTAGTATCGAGAAAAACAAAGCTACCGAATAAGAATTCGAATAGTGCGGGATTCGCCTCTGCTTCTCGAATGGCATTTCGGGTTACTTCCAGCAGAAATAGCCCTAAGGTGCCACGGTACACGTCGAACGGGATACTGGTGTAAACATGGGCTGGCCGAACTTCTTTTAGACGGGTTAGTTCTTTGCCCTCCCGCTCGTAGGCGACCAAGTCCACCAAATTCATGGGCTGCACTAAGCTGGCGGGCGTACGACTGCGGGCCTTGCGTACCCCCGCGACAATGTACTTCCTGATACCCCGCTGTTCGGTGTATACCTCCAGGATTAGGCTGGAGTCCCCGTACTTAGTAGCGCGGAAGATGAGGCCGCGGGTTTTTAGAAGCATGTAGCGAGTAGTTTGGTGGGGAATAGCCTGTACAATACTACTTTGATGGACTACTACTCTTTGACCAATAAGGCTGCCCAATCACCGTCTGCGGGAGCGGTTAGGGTGGCGATCTGTCCACCCGTTAGCGGTTGGTCTTGCCCTTCGGCGTGCTGCCCTGTTTTACCAGCGAACCAGCGGAGGGTGTAGGCTCCGTCCGTAGCATTGAGGTCGAGTTCAGTGTCTTTGCCGAAGGGAAGGTAGACGAGATAGGTTTCCCCTGGTTTAGCGAGACAGAAGGCTTCTCCGGTTACCAATTCGTCGTGGTTGTCCATCTCCGCAAAAGGAATGTGCTCCTGAAAGAAGTTGACGCCGGCAGCGGTCCAGTTCCAGGCATTCTCGCGAGTACGCCAGCTTTCCGTATTGAGGTCGTTGTTTTCGTTTTTAGCTCCGAAGTACCACTCCACGCCACCGCCGCCGGCCATTAGGTTGCCCCAGAGCGTGAGGGCCCGCAGGCTGTCTTGGTTGTTAGCGTTCGGGTCAAGGGTATAGCCGGCGTCAGGATCGAGGCCACGATACCAGGGGCCTGTTTCGTCAACGGTCATCAACCAGGGTGCGCCAGCTTCTTGGCTGAGGGTAAGCCACTTCTTGGTGACATTGTGGGCCTGATAAGGGTTGCCCATTTGCAAAGACAAACCACCCAGTTGGTCATTACCAAGCAAGGGTTCGTAAATCTTGGCGAAGGCTTCTTCTCCGGGGTGGGTGTGCAAAACGATGTAGTTTTTGTAAGGATCGTTTTCTGCTAGCCAGGCGATTCCGGCTTCCTGTTGGGCGTTGGTTTGGTAAGTATCCGACCAGCTGTTTGGGCCGTTTTCTTCCCCCAGGTTCCAGGTGATCGCGCGGTGGTGTCCGAAGCGGGCGACTAGCTCCCGGAAGTAGAGCTTACGCAGCGGACCAGTATCGCCATCGTCCAATAAGGTTTCGTTTTCCGTTTCCTGGAGGACGAAATGAAGCATCATGCCCAGGTCGTCAGCGTGATCGAAGAGGCGCTCCCACTGGGCGAGTTTACTAACGTCGTAACGATTAAAGGTCTCATGATTTACGAAGGGCCATACGTCCCGTCCGTCGCCGTTGATGTTCATTGTCAGGAAGTAAATTGAGTTGATGCCCTTACTCGCCAGATAACTAACGGCACCGAGGAGACCTTTACCCTTTCCGCCCTGCCAGGTAGCACTGCCCGCCGGAAGGTCCTGCTCATGGATAGCGAACTGGTGCAGACCTTCGGTAGTAGATTCTCCCTCACGGAAATCATCACTGTGGCGATAAGTACCGTCAAAATCTTCATAGCCGAGGAGATTTTCGGGGCTGTCCGCACCCCCTTTCAAAAAGTATTCCCCACTCTCCG
>JBCDGT010000620.1:0-3164 GCA_038750915.1 Bacteroidota bacterium | reverse complement strand
TTTTTACTTGCCCTCAATAAATTTGCTACTTTTAAAGGCCGTAGCCGCCGGGCGGAATACTGGGGCTTTTTCCTGGTAACCATCCTATTTGGAATGGCTGCTTCCGCTTGGGACAATGCCATCTTCGAAGGGGAAGTATTTGCGCGGATGTTGGATATGGTCTTCTTTATCCCCTCCATTGCCGTGAGTACTCGACGTTTGCACGATATTGGCCGTAGTGGTTGGTGGCAGCTAATTGCGCTAACGGGCATTGGCTTCTTCGTACTACTTTACTGGTACTGTAAGGACAGTGAGCAAACGACAAACGAGTACGGACCAAGCCCTAAATATGGTTTGGCCAATGGAAATGACGAGCCCTTCATGAATGACGACGATCAGATCGTCTAATTGTGATGCCTTAATCCCGCCAAACAAAAGGGAACAACACCAAGCCTGCAGCAAGCGCTAGTAGGTCAATCGCCAGGGTCAGGAGCAAATAAGATTGTTCCTGGCCCTGCGTCAGTCCTACGGCAAAGCCTCCGGCATTAACGAGGAGATAAAGCAAAGGAATTATAAGAGGAAAGGATAGAACCGCCATCAATGTCCCACTTCCTCCAGCCCTGGCAGCCAGTGCACCAATGAAGGTCAGAATAGCACTGAGGCCGAGGCTAGCCAAGATTAGGGCCAACAAAAAATAGCCGGCCTCTTCCACATAATTGGCCGTAGCGAAAAAACCGAGTAGGGCCCACGTCATTAAGCTAATCAGGAAGATCAATACGGTATTGAACAGTAGCTTACTGAACAGTAGGGCCTCTGGTGCCGCCAAGGTGTAGTAATAAAAATGCCGCTTTCCCCCTTCCCGGAGAAAGCTTCTGCCGCAAGCAACTGTCGCTCCGAAAAACAACACTACCCAGTAAAGTGCGTTAAAAGTCATGGGACTGAACTGCTGCACAGCGAAGTAGATAACCACGGTAGTGGCCGCTACGTACAGCAGGACACTCCCTAAGGCGTAGCGATTACGCCATTCCGTTTTTAGTTCCCACCAAAATAGGTGGAGGGTTTGTTGCCAACTCGTCACGGCGCAAAGGTAAGCGTGGTGCGTATTATCTTCGCCACCAACCCGTCATCCTTATTTTCCTGGAAACACTAGCCCCCATCGGGGCGCTTTCATTGTATTTGTCCCCGTTATGCCCCTGAAGAAATCCCTTTTGTGTTTGCTGTTACTGGGCTTGTGCCTGGGTATAAAGGCTGAGCAGCTCCAGGTTGTTGCCGCCAAAGGAGATGGTATTTATGCGCTCCTACGCCGGTATCAGCTCCTTGATTTTTCCTGTAATCTGACCGAGTTTTACCGGCTCAACCAACTCAAGAAAAACGCTAACCTAATTATTGGAAAAACTTACCAGCTTCCAGTAGAGACCCTGAACTATAACGGTATTAGCATCCGGACCTCTACGGGTAATGATGATTACACCCGTGCCCTCAATATCCAGTATTATAATGAGGCCTTACTTGCAGCTGGTGTTCGTGCCAAAGACTTTAGGGAGAATAAGGTCCTCTACGTCCCCTACCATATCGATCACTGCTACGAAGAAAAACTGAAAGCCGCTCCAAAAGAACTGGTGGATAGAGGAGAGATTGCCCAGAATGTTGCCGTGACGGGAAGTGCCGGCTTGCCACCTACTCAATCGACAACCTCCTCTTATCGCACCTTCAACATCTTCGGCGACAAATATGCTTACGTTCCGAAAAAAGATGATAAGCTGGCCGGTCGCATCTTTTACATCGTCTCCGGCCACGGTGGACCGGACCCCGGAACGGTGGGGAAGCGTGCTGGCCATGCCCTGCACGAAGACGAATATGCCTACGACGTAGCGCTACGCCTCACCCGGAATATCCTCGCCCACGGAGGTACTCCTTACATGATTATTCGCGACAAGGACGGCATCCGTGACGAGCGTTATTTGACCGGGGACAAGGACGAAACCGTCTGGGGTGGCGCCAACATCGTCCGGCCCCAACGGGCAAGGTTAAGCCAACGCTGTGAGATCATCAACCAATTGTACGAGCAAAACTTAGCCAAAGGAGTTACTGACCAAACGATGATCTCCATCCATGTGGATAGTCGCGCCAAGAATAAAAAGATTGATCTTTTCTTCTACCACCATGAGGGTGATCTCATTGGGGCTAAACAGGCCGAACGTATGCATAAGGTGATCGCCCGAAAATACGATCAGGTCCGGAAAGGTCGTGGATATACTGGCACCGTGGGGGCACGAGATCTCTACGTCCTTCGAGAAACCAAACCCAGCGGTGTCTTTATCGAGCTAGGTAATATCGCTAATCCTTCCGACCAGGTCCGGATCGTAGAACCGAGAAACCGGCAGTTATTGGCCGATTGGCTGGCGGCGGGATTGATGAAATAGTGAGTAGTTGGTAATTGGTAATTAGTTGCTAATTACCAACTACCAAACTCAAAGCGTCCACCGCACCCCGGCGTAGAGCCGTAGCCCGAAGATGGGCTGATACACCTGAGAGGCGTCGAAATACCCACCATCGAAAGGTTCCCAAGCACCGATTATAGCGTCACGTTGGGTCCGGTCAGTGAGGTTTTCTCCACCGAAATAGTATTCTGTATGGCTGTTCGCTACGTAGGTAATTTGCGCATTGAGTAAGCCAAAGGAAGGTGCCCGCTGGGGGTGAGGAAGAAAAACATCCTCTGGAATCTGATCAAAATCGATCAGTCGTTGCTGCCCGACCCATTGATAATTCAAGTGAGCTTTAATCCGTGCACCATCGTACCCAATGGTAGCTAGCCCTCGGTGACGCGGGGTAAGGGGTACCTCCCGCAGTCCGTTAGTGGCGTAAGTCTGTTGGACGTCATTGTATTTGTAGGCGAGTTTTACGTCAATTAGAGGGAGGATTTCGTAGTTCGCGCTGATCATTAGGTTATTAGCTCTGCTTGGACCGTCAAGCTGGTAGAGCCTGAGGGAGCCCAAGTCCTGTTCGGCATCAACAATGATTTGCTGCTGGAATTCGGTGCGGAATAGATCAAATACCAGTTGCAATTCTCTACCACCTACTGTAAGGTTATGGGTAAGATTAAAGCCATAGTTCCAGGCGGTCTCAAGGCCGAGGAAGCCAGGGTTATCGGTAGGTGCTTCATTATCATCAGTACCCAGGCTCAC
>JBCDGT010000619.1:0-3172 GCA_038750915.1 Bacteroidota bacterium | reverse complement strand
GCGTAGGATAGCTATGGCTTCATCGTAAAGGGCCACCCTGGGAATTGCTTTGCATCGGGCTGGCTAAGGTCTACAGTTCGTGGCCAGCATTCCAAGGTAACTTCCCTTTTCTCGGGATGAAACCGCACTACCCCAAAACCAGCCCCGTTGGCCTCGGAATCGGGATTAGCGTAAGCATACATACTTATTTTATTGTTGAAGCCGTCGAGGTAATCGCCCGTCCAGGCTAATGGGGAGTTGTAAATTGGTTTTCCGCCAGCTTGTTCATCAGCCGGCCACCACCAGCGTGAATAGTAATTGTTTACAATAGCCGGAACGACGAAGGCCAGCGGTCCATCAGCAAACTCTTCGATGCCGTGCTGAATGATGGTGGCTAGGTGTTGATCGCCCGCAATGTGGACAGCATTAGCCGCTTTGATCAAGGAGATAGCTTTTTTACGTCCCGTTTGTGGCCATCCGTTTGAGTCCAGGTCTGCGTGCAAACGGCCTTCCTTATTACCGTGCAGGTGGGCACCCCCACAGAAGCCCGTAGCGGAAAGCACGGCCTTCATCCTGCCAGCGGACTCCGCCTGTGACCAATTTTCTAGGAAGGCCAATTGTCGATCACCAAGTAACTTCAAGCCAGGCAAGTCAATGGTAGCGGGATCATAAGTAGGGTCATTGACGTGATCTGGTCGCGGGCCCATTTGTGGAATTTTACCAAATGGTCCGGACTTGAACTTACGATCTTCAATAATCGCAAAATCAACGGGCCCAAGTTTGTAGCTAGTGTAGTACACTCCAATTCCTTGCTCAACTGGGGTAGCATCGTAAGGATCGGGCAGGTGAGCAGTCTGACAACGTTCTACCATTTTTACGTACTCATGGTGGAAGAAATAGCCGCCATCATGGCCAGCCTGCACTTCGGCAATTTTACCGCCTTCTCCCCACAAGTTCCCCTGACCGATATCGTGATCATCCGGTATAGCGATCATTGGCCGGTGACGGAAGGCTTCCCGAAACTGCTGTCCAAACTTCAACCAGGCAGCAGTATGCTCTTTGTGGTCGTAAGACTGATCTCCGGCAAAAAACAGGAGATCGGGGTCGAGGTATTCGATATTACGGACGTACTCATCACGATCTCCCCGGTCCTTATTGGAATTACAGCTAAAAGCAGCCAGCACAAATTCTTCGTCCATAGCTGGCGCCGCGCGAATACTTCCTGCAAAAGTTGCTCCGGCTTCGTGGCGCAAGCGGTAGGGAGTTGTTTGATTTTCATCCCAATCTTCCACCCTAAACAAAGCGGACCAACCCAGTTCATTTACTTTTTGGCGGGCTACTTCTACCCACTTGCCGTCTTGTTTAAGGTCAAGGCTCACCTCCTTGCTCTCCCCTGGATAAAGTGGATACAGCTGAGCGGAAAGCTTCAGGACCTGATCTGCCACCGTGTAGACACCGAAAGCGATAACGGAATCTCGCCCTATGTCCATTCGAATGATCGGATTGTCCGCGCGATTCCACCAATCATTGGTTGCTAAAGTATCCAGCCCCGTAAACGGCGCCTCGAGATAATCCCCTTCCGTGACGTCTGATGGATTGGGGACGCCACAGGAATACAGGGCAAATAAGCAAGAATAAAGAAAGAGCCTTAAGTACATAATTGATGGATTGTAGGGGTAAAGTAGGAATTTCGCCTAACTGCGTAAGCTGATTGGCTTGCTTACTTAGGTTCGATGGTCACCCCACGCTCTGCTTCACTATCTGCCGTATACCGCAACACTTTCGGTGGCCCCTCTCCCCTAGCCTCTCGGATAGCCACTTCCCATGCCCGCTTCATCCGTTGCAAAATGCTTGCGTGCTCGGGGTCGCCAGCTAAATTCGTCGCTTCGCGCGGGTCCTGCTTTAGGTGAAAAAGCTCCTCGTAAACGGGCATTTCTCCACTTAATGGCCCTTCCACGTAACTACGGTAAACCGCAATGTCAGGGTCATGCACTTTGTACAGCATAGCGTTGACGGGAATGCCCATAGTACGAGCCACGGCAATTTTCTCCCGGGCGGAAAAAGTATTGTTCTGATAGTAGCGAATGTACTTCCATTCTTCATCCTGCACCGCATCACAACGAGGGTTACCAAATTGGGTTGACCATAAGTTCTCCGTGAAAAGGAATTCCCGTACAACTTTTGTTTTTTTGGCGAGAAGCAGACTTAGATCTTTTCCCTGGTAACTACTTGGAGTAGAAATACCAGCCATAGAGAGCATAGTCGGCGCTAGATCAATACTCTGAACCAAAGCCTTGGAAGTTTTGCTTCTCTCCCTTTTTGATGTGGTGGGATCGTAGATAATTAGCGGGACGTGGGTCGTAATTTCATAGCAAAACGCCTTGCCACCAAGGCCATACTCCCCCATGAATAATCCATGATCAGAGGTAAAGATCAAGACGGTATTGTGCGCTAGATCTAGCTCCGCTAGTTTGGCCCTCAGTTGCCCTACCATACGATCAATACCAGTCATTGCTTGTAATTGACGGGTATAGCGCTCCCGTAAAGTTGCGGGTGTATCGACGTAATCGTAGCTAGTCTGACGGTCCGCGGCCCGGTGAATAACAGGCGGTAATTTTGGTACCGTAATGTCCTCTTTCGCCACATATTCTTCTGGCAAGGGGAGCTTTTGATCACGGTAAAGGGTCCGATAAATGGCGTCATCCGTATCTCGTAATTGCATCGAGGAAGTGCCATTACCGTGCGGCAGATTAAAGGAAATCGACAGCATAAAAGGTCGTTCCTCCGGCCGGCCTTCAAGGAAGCTGATGGCACCGGAAAGTTTTGTCTCATTGGAAAGAAAATCTTCCACTCCTTCACTAATCACCTCCACTTGGGTGTCAGCCGCTCCATCGGCAAAAATCATATGCCGGTCTTTAGGGTAAAAGCCCAGGTGTCCATGACCGGCATACCAGTAATCGAAGCTTTTTTCCATAAGGCCGCTAGCGTAACCCCCTGCACCTATTGGCACGTGATTCTTACCAATCCACCCCGAGTAGTAACCGTTTCGACGCATTACCATCGGGTAGGTATTATTCCAGGTCGTGGTATCCAGACTGGTGCCGGAATTGAAATTGACACCGTGTTTCCGTTCGTACTGGCTCGTCAGAATACTAGTACGGCTGGGGGTGCAGATAGCACTAGTGACGTGGGC
>JBCDGT010000618.1:0-3175 GCA_038750915.1 Bacteroidota bacterium | reverse complement strand
TTGCTGTTTAATGGCGGAATTTTGTTGGGCGAGTATACAACAGCCGTGAAGGCGACAAAATAATCTTGTAAGTGTTCTTTTTATGGAAAAGCATAACCTTAGCTGGAATCGGCCCCTTATCTTAGCGTAATGCGAACTGCCATTACCCTACTAATTACTGTCTTTCTCTTTACTAGTGCATCCGCCCAGGAGGTCATCCGGGTAGAGGAACAACCGCTGTCACTTGCGTTCCTACTCAACTTTGCCCTTCCCATCGAAGTAGATTACGACGTAAGGAACTACAAAATAGTCTACACCACTACGGATGCTTTCGGTCAGCCAGATACTGCCAGTGGTTTACTCTGCGTACCGGACGATCGGGAATTGGTCTTCCCGCTGGCCGTTTACAACCATGGCACCGTAGCGGATCGGAATGGCGTATTAAGTGTGGAAGGGGTTGCGGAGCGCTTACTTGCGCAAGGTATCGCTGGCTCCGGTTACATTACGGTTGCCCCTGACTACCTAGGTCTAGGGGAAAGCGATGGGTTCCATCCCTACGTCCACGCCGCAACGGAAGCCAGTGCTGGCCGAGATATGCTACTGGCGGTACGGGATTGGTTAGCCACCCAAGATATTCGACAGAATGGGCAACTATTCCTAACGGGCTACAGCCAGGGAGGGCACGCTACGGCCGCTTTACACCGCGACCTTTCTCTTCACCCTAAGGAAGATGGATTGACGGTTACCGCAGCAAGCCACTTAAGTGGTCCTTATAGTATTTCCAAAGTTATGCTGGGCACCCTTTTTGAAGAAGGGCTCCCCACTCTACCTGGCTACATTGTGTATACCTACGTAAGCTATAATGAGGTGTATGATATCTATGATGAACTAGAGCAAATATTTGTCGAACCTTATCTGGGGGTTATCGATTCGCTGGCCAACGACCTTTCTTCACTCGGAAATTTCAATGCTCGCTTGGATACACTTCTCCAGCAAAATGACGCTGGCTTGGATGCTCTTTTTCAAGATTCTATCCGCCAGATACTGGCAACCAGAGATACCAGTAAAGCCATTATTCAAGCCCTGATTGACAACGACACCTACGACTGGGCGCCCCCCGAGCCTACCCTAATTTATTACTGTACCGAAGACGAGCAAGTGCCCTTCCGGAATGCCATCCTAGCAGACTCCGTAATGCGAGCCAACGGAAGTACCACCATAACGCTAGAGTCGGGTGGAGCAAGAGACCACGGTGAGTGTATCTTTCCAGCAGCCATCCGGACATTAGAATTCTTTGAGCAGTACGCAAATGTGTATTCAGTTAGTACGAAAGGTCCAGTTAACCGGCCGGACATCCGCTTATCTCCCAACCCAGTAAGCAGTGGTGATCAAATCAAACTATCGGGGCTACCAGCGGAAGAGCATTCTTATTTGATCTACGACCAATTAGGTCGCAACCTACAAAAAGGGCAAACTGAGAGAGACGGAAGCTTGGAACTACCCGCTAGTCTTAGGCCGGGTATGGTGCTGCTCCGCCTTCATTTGCCAAATGGGGAATTTATCGTTCGGAAAATATTAATTGAATAGTGGCTTTTTTCCGGTGCCACCCACCAAACAACCTCACTGACGCATCGAATCTCCCAACGGACCTGAATATGATCACCCCCAGCTTACGCTTCTTTTTACTGCTGTATCTTCTGTGCTCACTGCCAATTGACTCCTTAGCGATCAATGGCCTCAAAGCTCAGTCCGGACTAGATGGGGAGTGGGAAGGTACTATGACCGTTGGGGGTATTTATTCCAATGAACGGCTCCCCATGAAACTCTACCTGACTACGGAAGGCCGTTCCGTTAGCGGCCGGAGCTACGTACAACTGCCCAACGGTGGCACCTTGCGCATGGATCTCGAGGGGTACCTCTACAAAGATCGTTCGATCTCGCTAATTGAGGTGAAATTTGCCGGGGATCCTCAGAACAACTACATGCCGGAGTTTAACCGACAATATCAGATTATCTACAAAGCTGATCTTTGGGACCCTCAACTAAAGGGTTTCTGGCAGGAAGTCACGGACATCACCTTTGACGAGAAGCGACAACGGGGGCGTATGACCCTTTCAAAACGAAAGGGTAACGGAGCTTAGTCTTACTTAGCTCAGTTGTTCATCTCTGAATAAAGTAAGCCCGCCGAATAGGCTTTGAGCACTTGCCTTACCGTAGCCGTCAGATTATACGGTAATTGTTCCAGCGACCACCACTCAACGTTTTCGAATTTCTTTTTTTCCCGGCTTTTGGGGTTACCCCCATAATGGTAGGCCCGGAAGTATAGTACGATACGGTGCTCTTTTTTGGAGCGTTTGTGCAATACGTGTACGAGTTCGAGATCATCCTCTGACAGTAAAATACCCGCTTCTTCCCAACTTTCCCGAATCAGCGTTTTCTTAGCGTACTCTTTGGCTTCGATAGTCCCTCCGACCAAGGTATAATTCCCTCCGTTTGGCTTGGTTTGTTTTAATAGTAAGATGTTGCCGTGGTTCTGTAATAAAAGGCGTGCTTTTAGGGAAACGGGGAATTTAGCCATGGAAAATAAAAATAGGTTAACACGCTGCTAACGACAGTCCTCGGCAAAAATGGTTACTTTTGCGCCCTGCGGTTAACTGATAGTCGCAATATAGAGCGTAGGCCTTAAAGCATGGCCAAATTAGCATCTTGGAAGTAGGAATCGTCTGAATTAAGCTGACCTTCGTACATTGCCTACGTCTCAAGGGAAAACAGAAACACACAGTATGCGCTACGAAAGTGTACTACAAACTATTGGTCGAACGCCACTTGTAAGCCTAGATCGCATTTGCGGAGACCGCATTCCAGCCAAGGTTTACGGAAAGGTAGAAGCCTTCAATCCTGGCCAGTCGGCCAAAGATCGTGCGGCACTATACATGATCGAACAAGCGGAGAAAAAGGGGAGAATACTCCCGGGAGCTACCTTAATCGAGGCGACTAGTGGTAATACCGGCTACAGCATTGCCATGATTGCCGCCGTCAAAGGATACAAATGTATTCTGACCCTTACGGACAAAGCCGGCCCCGAGAAGAGAGCCCTCCTCACCGCTCTAGGTGCCGAGATTGTTCTCTGCCCAAAAGATGCGGCTCCGGAGGACCCCGCAAGCTATTACTCCCAGGCCGAGCGCCTGTCCGCCGA